>CAZXMY010000113.1:0-7206 GCA_964641325.1 uncultured Flavobacteriaceae bacterium
CCTCTATGGAGTAATCATAGGACAAACCTTCTTCGATATATAGTTCTCCATTATTATCTACATTTTTAAAAATGCTAAGAGGATTGTTGCGTTCTATAAAAAGTTTTTGAATCCGGCTCCTTTTCTTAAGGTAAAACGAGTAATCAATCATCCGGTTAATGTAGCGCGTTTCGGCAAAGGAAAACTTGTTCATCAGTACTTGAAGATTTACGTTGCCATTAAGTGAGGTGTTGATGCCATAAATGCCATTTTTATTTACAGCAAAATCCTGCTGGTCAATAGTACTAATGCCAAACCCTATTCTGCCTTGCGCCTGTATACCTTCTGCTTTAAAGTTTCCATTGGCTTGTTGGATTAGTCGCACTTCCACTGGGTTTGAAGATTGATTTACTGCTGATTTTTCGTCTAATGGATATGCCATAACACGAGTAACCTGGGGTTTTTTAGTGTCTTGTATATCTATTCCAAACAATAGGGGGTTCATAGGACGAGAGTTGTTATCTCTTATTTCAAAATGAAGATGAGGTCCACCGCTACTGCCTGTATTACCGCTATATCCAATGACTTCTCCTTTTGTAATCGTAAGGAGGTCGGCGTTGGGAAATAGCTCAATCTCATAACTCTCTTTCTTGTATTGCTGCTTTTTTACATATTCTTCTATGGTTGGGCCAAATTTCTTGAGATGCGCATAAACAGTCACATAACCATTAGGATGTGTAATGTATAATGCCTTTCCATATCCATAATGTGCTATTTTTATTCGGCTTACGGCGCCGTCTGCCGCCGCAAAAACCTTGAGTCCTTGTTTGCGCTGTGTCTTTATGTCTAATCCACTATGAAAATGATTGTTTCTAAGCTCTCCAAAGGTTCCAGAGAGCACAAGGGGGATATCTAATGGGCTTGCAAAATAATCAGTAGGCACTTCCTCTTGCGCTTGACATGGCATAAGCTGTAATGCCAAAAAAAATAAGAGTAAAACGTATTTGCCCATAGTTTGCTAAAGTAGGAATTGCAATTATGAAATAAAAAGAAATATGAAGAAGTACACTCCTCCTTTCCGTTAAGCCGTTTCGCGAAAGCGTACTCAATCTACTCAATCACCAGTGAAGTGGTGAATTCCTGAGCAATCGCAAAATAGCCTAATGCAAATTCGTTAGGCCTATCAACATTATTAGAGAGTTCGATATTGTCTATACCTTCAGCTAAAAGGATATTTCCTCTCACAGTAGCTGTAGGTGTTTGGAAAGGTCCATTTGCTCCCTGCTGACTTTGTTCTAGCAACCCATTTATATAATCAAAAAAGGGCTCTTCTGCTCCTAAAATACCTATGTTTACCTCATCACCAGGATTTATTTCTGTATCATAAAAGAAGGAGAAAGAAAACTGCTGTCCTTCAAAAAATTCATCCGGTGAGGTAATAAACTCTCCAAAATCAAAGTCAAAAACATAAAAATCTTCACGATTAGGAGTGTCTGTAAACTCTATTATAACTTCTGTATCGTCTTCATTAAAAAGACCTCCAGCACCTTGCACAACAGAGTCTATTGCTGAGGTAGGTACAAAGCGCGTACGGGCAAAAAAGAGTTCGCCTTGATACCTAATATTTAAAAGAAACATAGCAGTGGTATCTACTAATGCCGATGTTACGATTTTATTATCTGCTACCGGAGATATGGTCGTAGGAAAAGGACGGTATAATCCCGGCTCTCCAGGAACAGGCTCATAAGGAATAAAAGCTCCAGACTCTGGAATAAGTATACTCATTTCTTCTACCTCTGCCGGTTGTATATCCTCAAAAAATGAAGAGGACAAAGAGACTCTTATATTTGCTTCTGTAAGTTGTTGCGTCGTATCTACACGTATTAAGGCATCTACAATAAGTCGTGGCTCTTCGCTATCCAGATCGACTTCTATCACATCTTCACAGGAAAGGATGCTTAGAAATAGCAGGAAGAGTATTACTAGTTTATGCCCTAAATAACACTTATATTTCACTGTATTTTTCATAGGTAAAGCGTTAAAATTTAAAATTATAAGTTACCGCAGGAATCACCCCAAATATAGAGGTTCGTATAGCCTCATTATTTCCAGTATTTAGATTTTGTCTGAAGTTTATAGACGCAGCGTTCATTCGATTATATACATTATACACACTAAAAATCCACTCAGATTGCCAGTTTCTATTTTGGTTTTTTCTAGGCGTTAATGTGGCACTTAAGTCTAGCCTATGAAAAGCAGGAAGGCGCTGCTCATTGCGAGGTCCAAAAGTAGGAATCACTATTCCTTGAAATTCAAACTGTCCTACGGGAAAATTAGTTGGCTGTCCCGTTTGGAACAAGAAATTACTCCCAAAACGCCATTTTTCATTAAGCTCATAGTTTAGATTAGTGGAGATGTCATGGGTTTTATCAAATGGCGTATTATACCATTCACCTAGGTTAATTCCTATTTCGTTTTCATTACGACCTGGTGTACGTTGTTCTGATTTGGATAAAGTATAAGCAAGAAATCCTTGGAGTGCGCCTGTATTTTTTCTTAAGAGTAGTTCGGCGCCATACGCTCGAGCTTGTCCTTGTAAAGTAACACCTTCTATGGCATCATTAGCGATAAGTTGAGCACCGTCTATATAGTCTATGCGACCATCTATATCTTTATAAAAGACTTCGGTTTCTAGGCTGTAATCGCTTTCGCGAAAGCTAAAGTTCTTAAAATACCCAATAGCATATTGATCTAAAATTTGTGGCCTAGCAAAAGGACCACTGGGTGACCATACGTCTAATGGGGTTGGGGAACTTGTATTAGATAGTAAATGCAAGTACTGGGCTAAACGGGTATAACTCGCCTTAAAGGAAGTGTCGTCATTTAAAGCATAAGACAATCCTAGTCTTGGTTCTAAATTATTGAAGGTGGCCAATCTATCACTGCGTGATAATGAAGTATTCACTCCAATGGGGTCTGCGCTTTGATAAATCAATAATAAAGGGTCAAAAACAAGTGGTTCATTATCCCTATATATATTTAATTCATCCTGTCCCAGCCTAGTAAAGTTGCTGTAGCGCAAACCATACTGCAAGCTAAGGTTAGCATTTATTTTGTGTTCTACATCTACATAGGCAGCAAACTCATTTGCAAATTGTTTTGTAAGCTGTTCTTCTACAATTCCGGAGTCTGCATTATTAGGTTCTATCCTTCCTGGATTAAAGGTGTAGTATACATTATTAATACCAGAATAGACTTTTATATTCTCGTTATGATAATAGGTCAGGTCGTATTTTAAATTAACATTGGTAATGCCAGAATTCCACTCAAACCCTACAAAATCTAGGTCAAGCCCATAAAAATAGTCGCTATAAATGAGAGATGCATTAGAGAATAACTTGTCTGAAAAAATATGATTCCATCTCAGATTTCCAACCGCATTACCATATAAATTTTCAAAAGTATCTTCAATACTAAAGAGGTCTCTGCCAAAATACCCAGACAGATAAAGACTGTTATTCTCGTTTATTTTATAATTAATCTTGGTATTCAAATCAAAAAAATAAGCATTATTGTCTACACCAAAAAGAGGTGCAAAAAGATGAGCATAAGATGCTCGTCCTCCTATAAGAAAGGCGGCTTTATCTTCTATAATCGGACCCTCTATAAGTAGCCTACTTGCCACAGCACCAATACCTCCATTTATTTTATATTTTTTGCTATTCCCTTCTCTTTGATAAATATCTAGTACAGAAGATACTCTTCCGCCATAGCGTGCAGGGATACCTCCTTTGTACAATTTTAAATCTTTTATGGCATCGGGATTAAATACTGAGAAAAAACCAAATAAGTGCGAAGAATTAAATATAATAGCTTCGTCGAGTAGAATTAGATTTTGGTCTGCTGCACCGCCGCGCACATTAAATCCGGAAGCGCCTTCACCTGCGCTAGTAACACCCGGTAGAAGTAGGATGGCCTTAATTACATCTGCCTCGCCTAGCACAACAGGTATGCGCTTTATAGTCTGGGCGGTAAGGGCATTAACACTCATTTGGGGCTCCCTAATCTTTACTCGCTCGACATCTTCTTCAATAATTATCTCGTCAAGACTTTCAGCTTGAGGGGATAAGGTTATATTGCGACGTATGTTTTTATCCAAGACTATGGTCTCTATAACATCTGTATAGCCTAGGTAGCTCACCCGCATCTGGTAGGTGCCTGCAGCTAAGGTAATAGAGAAAAAACCATAGGCGTTAGTAGAGATGCCATTGGAAATTTCTGGAAATAAGACGTTCACCCCTATAAGCGTTTCGTTACTCTCAATATCGGTGATAACACCACTTAAGGTAAATTTTTCTTGCGCTGTCGCATTTAGAAAAATCCCTAGTAGTATAATGAGTAAAACGGTTTTTTTCATCCAGTAATTTTTAGTCTAAAGCTACTGCCTTTTTATAAATAATATTGTTAAAAAAAAACCTCCGTAAGGAGGCTTTTTAATTTCTTTATTTTGCTTTGCTGTAAATGTTTTAAAATCCTTTTGGATAACAGCATATCTCCAGAATAATTCTAAGCGTCAATAAGTGCATTAAGAGTTGCGCTAGGTCGCATTGCAGCTCCGGTTTTTGCACGGTTAGGATAGTAATATCCATCTATATTAATAGGACTTCCTTGTGCATCAATTAACTCTTGGAGGATGGCATCTTTATTTGTTTCCATAGCTTGGGCTAATGGTGCAAACTCTTCCTTAAGGCTACTGTTTTTATCTTGAGCAGCAAGTGCTTGAGCCCAATATAAGGCAAGATAAAAATGACTTCCTCTATTGTCTAATTCATTCACTTTGCGCGAAGGAGACCTTTTCTTTTCTAAGAATTTAATCGTTGCTTCATCTAAGGTTTCTCCCAGTACACCTGCTTTTTCGTTTCCTGTAGATTCAGCTGTGTGTTCTAAAGAAACGGCAAGCGCAAGAAATTCTCCTAAAGAATCCCAACGTAAATGTCCTTCCTCTAAAAACTGCTGAATGTGTTTTGGAGCACTTCCACCAGCTCCTGTTTCAAAAAGACCACCACCGTTCATTAAAGGCACAATAGATAGCATTTTTGCACTGGTACCTACTTCTAAAATAGGGAATAGGTCTGTATTATAATCACGCAGTACATTACCTGTTACAGATATGGTGTCTTTTCCTTCCTTTATTCTTAAAAGCGTTGCTTTTGTTGCTTTAACAGGAGAAAGAATTTGAATATCTAGACCAGAAGTATCGTGGTCTTGTAAATACACCGTTACTTTTTTAATAAGTTCTGCGTCGTGCGCCCTATCTTCATCTAACCAGAAGATTGCTGGTGTATTAGATAACCTCGCTCTTTTTACAGCAAGCTTTACCCAATCTTTAATGGGAGCATCTTTTACTTGACACATCCTCCAGATATCTCCTTGGTCTACGGTGTGCTCTGTAAGAACAGTTCCGCTAGCGTCTACCACTTGTATTTTACCTTCCTTTTCTATTTCGAAGGTTTTGTCATGCGATCCGTATTCCTCTGCTTTTTGCGCCATTAACCCTACATTAGGAACGGTTCCCATTGTGGTTGGATCAAAAGCACCATGCTCTTTACAAAAATCTATAGTCTCCTGATAGATTCCCGCATAACTACTATCCGGTATCACAGCCTTAGTATCTTGTGATTTTCCTTCTTTATTCCACATCTGCCCTGAGTTTCTAATCATAGCTGGCATAGAAGCATCTATAATTACATCACTAGGCACGTGAAGATTCGTTATGCCTTTATCTGAGTTTACCATGGCAAGGTCTGGACGCTCCGCATAACAAGCATTTATGGCATCTTTAATTTCTACCGCTTGGCCTGCAGGGAGTTCTTCTATTTTAGAAAGTAAATCTCCAAATCCATTATTTACATCTACACCTAGCTCGTCAAACACTGTATTGTATTTCTCAAAAACGGGGGCAAAGAATACACGTACGGCGTGACCAAAAATCTTAGGGTCAGAGATCTTCATCATCGTAGCTTTCATGTGTAAAGAAAAAAGAACTCCTTTTGCTTTTGCATCTTCTATTTGCTCTGCTAAGAACTTAATTAATGCTTTTTTCTCCAGTAGAGATGCATCTATAATCTCGCCTTCTAATACGGCAACGCCTTCTTTTAAAACCGTTTTATTTCCAGATGCATCTATGTGTTGTATGGTCACATTGCCCGCATTAGCAATCGTTACCGATTTTTCATTATGTCTAAAATCTCCAGCCTGCATTGTAGAAACGTGAGAGTTAGAGTCTGATCTCCAGGCACCCATACTGTGCGGATTGTTTTTAGCATACTGCTTTACAGGTTTTGGTGCTCTTCTGTCTGAGTTTCCTTCTCGTAAAACAGGGTTTACTGCACTGCCTAAAACCTTTGCAAATTTCTTGCGTAGGGCAATTTCTTCATCTGTTTCTGGGTCTTCTGGAAAATCAGGTATCTCATAACCATTACTTTGTAATTCCTTTATAGCAGCTTGCAGTTGCGGCACGGAAGCACTTATATTAGGGAGTTTGACAATATTTGCTTCAGGCTTTTTTGCTAAAAGTCCCAATTCTCCTAGTGCATCTTCTCGTTTTTGAGTTTCAGTGAGATATTCAGGAAAATTAGCCAGTATTCTTCCTGCTAGAGATATGTCCTCCAGTTCAATTACAATATTTGAAGATTTTGTAAAACGCTTAACTATGGGTAAAAATGAATGTGTGGCAAGCATAGGTGCCTCATCTGTTAATGTATATTTTATAGTTGTTTTAGCGGTGGCCATAAATCAAAAATTTGCGAATTAGACTTAGAATTGTCCTGTTTTTAAGGATGGCAAAGATAGCTATTACAAAGCATTTATTATAATACTTTGGGGAGCGAGTACTGTTATAAAAAGCATAAAAGCCATATCAATGCGATAAATCACTTGATATGGCTTTCTCCTATCACCTTTGCCGGTAAACCCTTGAAGTCTTTAAGCAGGAATATTAGTACCTACACCGTTGTGATTTTCAGAAGTCCTACTTTGTTACGCAAGGCACAACTTCATCTTGGATTTCTATAACTCTTATAAGATCTTTCCATATCAAGATTTAATTTCTTGCCTATGTAGCTTTGCAGCACTTTCTTTGTATAAGAGTAAAAGATAAATTACTATTTCTAATAAATCTTTACCCTAAAATTAAATAATTTCTTGTATCGAGCAATAGATTATAAG
>CAZXMY010000114.1:0-7137 GCA_964641325.1 uncultured Flavobacteriaceae bacterium
GTATTTTCCTCCGATAAAAGGACTGCAAAACTACGAATTTTTTCTGTAAGATAATTACCTATAAGTGATTTTGTAAAACGCTCACTTTCATAATGCCCAACATCTGCTAATAGTATTTGATTTTCGGCCTTGTAGTAATCGTGATATTTGAGGTCTGCTGTGACATAAGCGTCTGCTCCTTGCGCGATAGCACTTTGAATTGCAAAAGCACCGCTACCTCCTAAAACGGCAACTTTTTGTATGGTTTTATTGAGGCGTTGAGAATGGCGTATTCCACCAGTTTTAAAGGTTTCTTTTACTAGAGCGAGAAAGTCGGTTTCGGTAAGGGGTTGATTTAAAAGTCCTATCATTCCCATTCCTCTATGGTGATTTTGATTTTCTAAGGCTGTGATTTCATAGGAAACCTCCTCGTAAGGATGAGCTTGGGACAAGGCAGTTAGAATATTTTTTTTGTGTTGTTTTTCAAAGGTGAAATGAAGTTGGGTTTCGTCTTCTCTATGCTGCTTTCCTTTTTCTCCTGCAAAAGGTTTGGCGTTTTCACTTGGTCTAAAAGTTCCTTCGCCTTTGATGCTAAAACTGCATTGGTCATACTCGCCTATGTGACCAGCACCAGCTTTATGTAATGCTTCTTTTAAAGCTTTCGCGAAAGCGTGAGGCACATAAGTCACCAGTTTATACAAACTCTCTTTTTTAGGTAATAATATAGTACTTTCTTCCAGTTGCAATGCCTGCGCCATGGCATAGCTCACACCTTTGGACATATTGTCTAGAGCTGTGTGAATGGCATAAATCCCAACATTGTGTTGTATGGCTTTAATTACTGCACGTTCTACATAGTTATTGCCATTTAATCGTTTGAGACCACTAAAAATAATAGGATGGAAACATACGATAAGGTTACAATTTTTTGCAACAGCCTCATCGATTATATGTTCTAAAGCATCGTGAGCAACGAGTATATTACTCACTTCTTGAGAAGAATTGCCCACAAGAAGTCCAACGTTATCAAAGTCTTCTGCCTGCGATAGCGGTGCCCATTGTTCCAATAGGTTGGTAATTTCTTTTATTGTCATAAAACCGTCTTATGAAGTAAAGATAAAAATTATACCTTCGTTACAGATGAAGTACTTGCGTAAATTACTATTTCCCTTTGCCGCGATATATTATGTTGTAGTGTGTTTAAGAAATGCATTATATAATACAGGTGTCTGGAAATCCAAGACCTATGATTTTCCGATAGTATGTGTAGGTAATTTAAGTACTGGCGGCACAGGTAAAACTCCTATGACTGAGTATGTGATTAGGCTATTAAAGGATAGTAAAAGCTTAGGAGTTTTAAGCCGAGGATATGGTAGAAAGACTAAGGGCTTTATAGCGGTTAAACCTGAGCATACAGCACTAGAAGTTGGCGATGAGCCATTGCAGTATGCGACAAAGTTTAGGGATATTGAGGTTGCGGTTTGTGAAGACAGGCGAACGGGAATCCAGAATATGCGAAGTGACAATCCTGCACCTTCTGTAATTGTATTGGATGATGCTTTTCAGCACAGAAAGGTACAGGCGGGGTTTTCGATGCTTCTTACTTCTTATTCTTCGTTATTTAATACTGATTTTGTCTTACCCGTGGGAAATCTTAGAGAATCTCGACGCGGAGCCAAAAGAGCTCAAGCTGTAATTGTGACTAAATGTCCTACAGATCTCTCCCAAAAGCAAAGAGCGCGCATTGCAAAGGAATTAGAAAAGTATACTAAAGAAGAAATTTATTTTACAACGATAACCTACGATAGTCAGGTTTATAGTCCTGGAAGTGCAATCTCACTTTCTGATCTAAGTCACAAGGATATCGTTCTTGTAACAGGTATTGCAAATCCTAATCCTTTATTGGACTATTTGAATGAATGTGATTTAAACTATACACACAAACGATATAGTGATCATCATAATTTTACCACAGCAGAATTGGAAGAGTTGGAAAAATGTTCTTGCATACTTACCACAGAAAAGGATTATATGCGTCTCCAATCGCTTATAAAAAAGCCTCAAATATATTACTTGCCTATACAAGTATCTTTTTTAGGTAGAGGCAAAAATAGATTGGATAAAAAGATTATAGAATTCGTAAATTCTTAAGATACTAATTTAGACGTTTTTAAAGCATTGTGTATTTGCTGGAAGAACTGTTCTACCTTATAGGGTTTAGGAATAATGTCGTTGAATCCTGCTTCGTAAAAACTATCAATATTTTCATCTATGGTAACTGCTGTTAGAGCTAGTATAGGTATTTCTTTATTAAATATTCTGATTTGCTCTGTAGCCTCAACGCCACTAATACCTGGCATGTGAATATCCATAAGAATAATGTCATAGGCTGAGGTGCGTACTTTTTCTACTGCGATTTCTCCATTATCTGCCACATCTACAACAATCTTGTTTTTCTCCAGAATTTTACGAGTTATCATCTGGTTGATCTTATTATCCTCTACAACAAGGATTTTACGGTTCTCTAAGGCCACATAATCTACATCGTATATTATATTATGCGGATTGTCATTTTCTCCTGAGTTTTGAGTGAGATTGTAATTAATATCAAAAGAAAATTTGGATCCCTTACCTAATGTACTTTCTAGGCTTATCTTACTATTAAGCAAGTCCAATAAATTTTTTACAATGGATAGCCCAAGTCCAGTACCACCAAACTTTCTATTTATCGCAACAGATCCCTGTGTGAAATTTTGGAAGATATTTTTTTGTTTCTTTTTTGAGATACCCTCACCCGTATCCTCTATTTCAAAATGCAAGGATATATTGTGATCATCTTCCTTAATTTTTTGAACCCTCACAAACACTTCCCCATCTCTTGTAAATTTAACTGCATTTCCTACCAGGTTTATTAATATTTGAGATATCATTAAGGGATCTCCTAAAAGTTCTGATGGGATATCGGGGTCAAACTCTATCTGCAATACATTGCCTTTGTCTTTAGCAGATTTTTCTAAAGCAAAGAGTACATCTTTAATACGTTTTTCTAGATTGAAAGGAGTTTGTTCTACTTCTACTTTATTGGCTTCAAGTTTGTTTAGATCTAGAATGTTATTAATGAGTGATAACAGATATTCGCCAGAAAACTTTAACGAATCTAGATGTTTTTTCTGCTCCTCTGTTGGATTTTCACTAAGGAGAAGGTGGGTTAATCCTGTAACTGCATACATTGGAGTTCTGAGCTCATGTGTAATGGTTGACAAGAATTGTGCTTTTACCATAGAGGCTTTCTCTGCATTATCCTTAGCGATAATAAGCTCTGTATTTCTGGCTTGTAACAATTCATTAGCTTTAGCTCGTAAATTGTTGTTCTTATACAGCGATAAGATAAGCAGAGATAACAGCGTTATCATTGAAATGATGAGTACTTTACCTAACATTTTTCCTTGCCTTCTTAATTCTTGTTCCCTGGCAATGTCTTTAGATAAATGTTCAGTTAGAAGTGCTTTATTAGTTGCACTAGGCAATACAGCTTCTGTTCCTATGGAAGGTTTTAGGGCTAAGGTATTCTTAAGTTCTTGATAGTGTTTATTTTGTTCCTCTGCTTTATCGAGCTTATTTTGATTTTGAGCAATCTCACTGGAGGTTTTATAGGCATCCAAGAGTATTTGGGTATACTCTTCATTTAAACTAATTTCTTGTGCTTTACTAACGGCTATTGCAGCTTCATCCAATTGGTTTAAGGCGCGGAGTGCCTTAGCTTTCTGCATATAGCCTAGGCCTTGCAGATATTTATTTTTGCCAGAAGTTACTTGTTGTAAAGCAAGATCTGCTTCTTGGTGAGCCTCATTAAAAGCGCTATTGTTAAAGGCAATAGCCGCTTGATTTAGATGAATTTTTGCCTGTAAATCTGGCCTGGATGAATTTCTAAGTTGGCCTGCGGCTTCTTTTAGATATTCATTGGCCTTTTCATAATTACCTTGAATCAATTCAATATCGGAGGCTGTAATATAGCTTTGACCCAAACCTTCTTCATCGTCTGTTTCGCTATTTTCTTGTATGCTTCTAGCTTTTTCATTTTCTAATTTGGCATTTGCAAGATCACCCGCTTGTAAATAAATTTTAGATAGGGTATGCGAAGTGATGCCAATATATTTTTTATTCTCAACATCTTCGGCTAGTTTTCGAGCCGTTTCTAGGAGTCCTATAGAAGTGCTATAGTCTTCGCTTGCAATAGCGGTCACGGCAACATTTAGAAGCGAGTCTATTTTCACATTAGTAACATCTAGCTCCGTTTCTTCTATTGCTTGCGCATACACGTAGCCCGAAAACAAAACCAGAATACTAAAAACAAAATGCGACAATTGCCTAGTCATATGGGGTTTTTATGATGGCTAAAGATATGCTAATTATTAGAAATTTTTAGGGTAAGATCTATTAATCTACTAGAGTACGCTGTTTCATTGTCATACCAGCCAATTAATTTTATCATTTTTCCCATAACTGAGGTCATTTGCGAATCATAGACGCAGGAGTGAGTATTCCCTATAATATCAACAGATACAAGTGGTACTTTAGTATATTCCAAGATGCCTTTATACTTGTTTTCTGATGCCTCTAGTATAGCGTTATTTACAATTTCTACCGAACTTTCTTTTTTCACGTTAAGAGTGATGTCTGTTAGAGACCCATTGGCAACGGGAACTCTAATTCCGCAACCTCCAATCACTTGCTCCAGATGAGGAAAAATTTTAGTTAAAGCTTTTGCTGCTCCCGTAGTCGTGGGAACTATACTCTGGCCTGCAGCACGAGCTCTCCTCAAGTCACGATGCGGCTGGTCATGAAGACTTTGATCTGTGGTGTAGGAATGCACTGTAGTGATATACGCTTGCTCTATACCACAAATTTCATCAATAATTTGTAGCAATGGTGCGGCATTATTAGTCGTGCAAGAGGCATTAGAAATAATAGATTCGTCGCCTGTTAAAATATGATCGTTAACTCCTAGTACGACCATTTTTATCGAACTGTCAACAGGTGGAACGCTTAGAATTACCTTTGCCGCTCCGGCATCTAAATGTTTGGTGAGTTCTTCTCTGGACTTAAATTTCCCAGTGCTTTCAATTACAACATCAGGAGTGACATTAGTCCATGGGATGTCTTCTATTTTAGTGGCATTATAAAGAGGAATCTCCTTGTTATTAACGATAATGTGATTGTTCTTGCTTTCGCGAAAGCTAACTTTTTCAGAAAAAATACCATGTATACTGTCATACTGCAGTAAATGGCTAAGGGTAGGTGCATCTGCCAGATCATTGATAGCAACAACCTCTATTTCAGGATGGTGATGGGCAAGTCTAAAAAAGGTGCGACCTATACGCCCGAATCCATTTATGGCTACTTTTATGGTACTCATAAAGTATTACAAAAGGTGTTTTTGTGCTTTATACGAAGAACGTACCAAGGCACCACTTTCTACATGTCTAAAACCCATTTCTAAGCCTATCTTCTCGTATTTTTTAAACTGATCTGGAGTAATGAATTGCTTTACCGGTAAATGCCTTTTGGAAGGTTGTAAATACTGTCCTATGGTTACTATATCTACATTAGCCTTTCCTAAATCTTCTAGCGTTTGGATTACCTCTTCTTCTTTTTCTCCCAGACCTAACATGATTCCTGTTTTAGTGCGCTCAATACCTTGTTCTTTTAAATATTTTAAAACACCCAGGCTGCGTTCATATTTTGCTTGGATACGTACTTCTCTAGTCAGACGCTTTACCGTTTCCATATTATGAGAGACCACTTCTGGATGAACCGCAACTATGCGATCTAGTAAATCTTCTCTTCCTTGAAAATCAGGGATAAGAGTTTCTAAAGTAGTATCTGGATTCATCCTGCGTATAGCTTTTACCGTCTCTCCCCATATAATAGTACCCATATCCTTTAGGTCATCCCTATCTACAGAGGTTATAACAGCATGCTTAATATTCATAATTTTAATGGAGCGCGCTACTTTTTCAGGTTCTTCCCAATCTACCGTTTCTGGCCTTCCTGTTTTTACACCACAAAATCCGCAAGATCGGGTACAGATATTACCTAAGATCATAAAGGTTGCCGTTCCTTCACTCCAACATTCACCCATATTAGGACAGCTACCAGAGGTACAGATAGTATGTAGATCGTATTTGTCTACTAGTCCGCGTAATTCTGTGTATTTCTTTCCTGTAGGCAGTTTTACCCTAAGCCATTTAGGTTTTGGGGTACGTGCTTGAGGAGTGATTACTTCTTGCATAACTCTAATTAGATGATACAAAGATACGACAAGAAGGGTTTAAAAAAGAGTAAGGAATTCTTAAAATAGCAGTTGTATTTCCTTTAACTCATATTCATTGATACGTTCATCTTCTTCCAATACAATGAGCTTTCCTATATCTGTAACTCCTTGAATAATTCCTGTGAATCTGGAGCCATCTTTGTGTTGAAATGTAGAGGGTTTGCCATTTCTAAACAAGAACTTTTCATAGTCTTGTTTTATGAGATTAAATTCTTTTTTCAAGAGTAGGTCTACATAATGCACAAATTGCTGCAAGAGCATTTTGAGAATCTCTTCAAGTTCAAAATGAATACCGGTTTCATTTTTTATAGAAGTAACACTCTGTATTTCATTCCACTGCGTTTGATTAACATTAAGCCCTACGCCTATAATCATAGCGTCAAGCCTACCTTTTTTAATGACACTTTCTATGAGAATTCCACATATTTTCTTTTTATCTGACAATATGTCGTTAGGCCATTTCACCCGCACATTTTTAATAAGTAGTTTTTCTAGTACATCTTTTACGGCAAGAGAAGCAGCCATTAAGGCGTAAAATTGCTCGTTGATTGAAAGAGTTTGTACTTTTCTAAACACACTGAAAGTAAGATTTTTACCACTTTCTGAGGACCAAGAAGTACCCATTTGTCCTCTCCCTTTAGTCTGGTCGATTGCCCAAACTACTTTGTCTTTTTCAAGCCCTTTTTCTTTAACTAAAGATTTTAAATAGTCATTTGTAGACTCAATGGTATGGAGTTTGTCAATTTGTAAATCCAAAGCTTTGGTATTTAAACTTATGTTAAGAAAGGGTTTAACCGTAAATTTGTAATAACTTTGTGTAAATA
>CAZXMY010000115.1:0-7107 GCA_964641325.1 uncultured Flavobacteriaceae bacterium
GTACATAGCCATGTTGTGCTTTTGCGAAAGCGCACATATCTCATCTAAATCTCCTGCTTCTATATCAATACTATTACGGGCATACTGTGCGTGAAGCTCTTTGACTACTGTTTTATTCCACTCAGCACCGCCTGTAAGAGATAACCAATAAGGATAACCAGGTAATAAGCCTTCTCCAAAAGCAATAAGTTCTGCCCCTTCTTGTGCGGCCTCTATAATGGCTTGTTTTATTTTATCTAAAGTTCCTTGCTTGTTGCACCATACAGGGGCAATCTGACTTAATGCTACTTTAAGATGGTTGGCAGGTGTGCTCATAGCAGTAATTTTATTTTATCTAATACTAAGTGTATGTCTAACAGTAAAATACAAAATACACCAGCTACAATGAGTAGCTTGAGAATATTGTGTAAAAAGAGGTAGTGTATTTTCTTTTGTGATTTCCAAACTACAAATAGGAAAATAAGTAATAAGACTACACTTGCGTAAAAATACAAATACATATAACCTATTTCAAAATGATTAATCAGGTAATAGACGGGTATAACGGCAAGCCCTACTAGAGCTGTAAGCATCCATTTAGAAGAACGCTCTCCTAGAACGATAGGGATGGTTTTGTAGTTTTGAGAAAGGTCTCCTTTTATATTTTCTAAATCTTTAATGAGTTCTCGCATCATAATAATAAGGAACAAAAAACTAGCATGTACAAATATGACAGTGTCTAGATTTTTGTAATACAAGAAAATGGCAAAAAAAGGGATAATGGCTAGTGTTGCAGCTACTATATTGCCTATAAATGCCCATTTTTTTAGCTTGTGAGAGTAAAACCATATCCCAAAAATATAGGTAGCAAAAAACAATACCGCTCTAAAGGAAACGTAGCTCGCAGCAATAATGGCTAGAAAGTTTAATATAAAATAAAAAGACAGTTTGGTGTTCTGACTTACCAATCTGTCCAACTGTGTCTTGCGGGGTCTATTAATTAAATCCTTTTCTGAATCGTAAAAATTATTAATAATATAACCTCCTGCAATTACAGCAGACGATGCGGCTACGAGTAGAAAAAGATGTATGTCTAGCACTATCTCTTTAAGATACTTGCTTGGAGCAAGTATAAAGATAGAGGTGAGGTATTGCGCAAGAATAATGATAAGAATATTATATCCTCTCACTACCGAAAAAAGACTAAACATCTTTAAGAGGAGATGCTTGTTTTTTCGCGATAACGCTGCCATAAATAGATTGTGTGTCTAGAAGTTATAAACTACTTCTAGTTTGTAATCACTCAGTGATTTTTTTGCCTTTTCAATATCTTCTGCAAATCCTAGTATGTATCCGCCACCACCAGAACCGCAAAGTTTAAGGTAGTAATCATTAGTTTCTAAACCTTTTTTCCAAAGGTCATGAAACTTAGTAGGGATCATAGGTTTAAAGTTATTAAGTACAACTTTAGACAGTTGTTTTACATTACTAAAAAGAGATGTTACATCTCCTTGTAAAAAATCTTCTACGCAGGCATCTGTATGCTTTACAAACTGATTTTTAAGCATCGTTCTAAAGCCTTCTTGTTTCATATTTTCCATGAAAATATTTACCATAGGGGCTGTTTCTCCTGTTATGCCGCTATCTAACAAAAACACAGCTCCTTTGCCCTCTGTTGCTTGAGAAGGTATTCCTGCAGCTTCTATATTATCACTACTATTAATAAGAATAGGTAAGCTTAAATAACTATTAAGTGGGTCTAAACCAGAAGATTTCCCGTGAAAGAAAGATTCCATCGCTCCAAAGATGGTTTTTAGCTTTAAAAGCTTTTCTCTCGTTAAGTTTTCTAAAACAGTAATTTTATCTATCGCGTACTTGTCATACATAGCAGCAACGAGAGCGCCACTACTTCCTACTCCATACCCTTGTGGGATGCTAGAGTCAAAATACATGCCTCCTGCAATATCTTGGTTTAATCGTTCTATATCAAAGCTTATTGCCGTTTCTGAATCTGTGTTTAAAGATGCTAGATGAGCAGCAAAATCAACTAGCTTTTTGTTAGAAGCAATAGCCTCTTGAGAAGGATTGTCTTCTATCTTAAGTGCTCCGTTATAAAAGTTATATGGAATTGCGAGTCCTTTAGAGTCTTTGATGATTCCGTACTCTCCAAAGAGTAATATTTTTGAGTAAAAAAGTGGGCCTTTCATAAGCTATAAGTCTGTTTAAGACGTTGCAAAGTTACAATTTTTTTGCTCCTAATCCTGCATGGTCGTGAATGTATTGTCCATTCTGACAGTATTTTGCAAGTTTTTGAGCGATAAATTCTTGTACGTTTTCTTTTTCAGAAGCAGGATATAGGACGTGTACGTTTGCACCTGCATCTAGTGTGAAGCATACTTTTGAGCTTGTCTCCTCTCTGTATTTCCAAATGGCATTAATGATTTCTAAAGTGTTAGGTTTCATTAATATAAAGTAAGGGAGACTTGTCATCATCATTGCGTGTAGCGTGAGGGCTTCACTCTCTACTATTTTAATAAACTCGTCTATATCACCACGTTTAAATGTAGACATGAGACTAGAGATGTTTTCAGGAGCTTGAGAAAATCTTGCTTTCGCGAAAGCGTGTCCGTGCATCAGGCCATGTCCTACCGTACTTGATACTTGTTTTTCTCCTTTGTCTACTAGCAAAATCGTGTCCTGATACTCTTTAAAAACATCGTGTACCTCTCCTAAAAAAGGCGTCCCGTATAGATTACTACTATTTGCTATTTCTTTATGTTCTCCCCAGACCACAAGAGGCCCTTCTAGGCTTCTACATGCACTTCCAGAACCTAATCGTGCGAGAAAAGAGGCTTTTTGGGTTATATACTCTTGTGAAGCATCAGGAAATAATTGTTTTTCCATATCCATAAGGCATAAAGCAAGTGCGCTCATACCCGATGCAGAGCTAGCAATACCTGAGCTATGAGGAAAACTATTACTAGTTTCTACCGTAAATGAATAGTCTTTTACAAAAGGAACGTAGGCTTCAATACGTTTGAAAAAAGTGCTGATTTTAGGTTCAAAACTTTCTTCTCTTTTTTTATCCAAAAAGACTTTAAATGATGTCTGATTGCTCTTTATATAGCGTAAGGTTGTCTTTGTATTACAATTGCTTAGCGTAAAGCTTATGCTAGGGTTTTGAGGTAATTGCTCGCCGTATTTCCCCCAATATTTTACGAGTGCAATATTGCTAGGCGATTGCCAAGAAACGACACCTTCGTTTAAGTGTTTGTACTCTTTTTTAATGAGGAAATCGTCTTGTGTCATAACAGCTAGTATAAGTACAAAGATAACCTAAGAAATCAAAAAAAGAACACCTTTATAGGTTTTGCAAAAGAGCTATTGTTTGTGAGTTATAGCTTGTGCGATATGATATCCTCCCGTCCACGCATTCTGAAAATTAAATCCTCCCGTTATCGCATCTATATTGAGAACTTCTCCTGCCATATATAGGTTAGGAAATAGCTTACTCTCAAAGGTTTTAAAATTAATTTCTTTTAAAGCGACGCCTCCTGCAGTTACAAACTCTTCTTTAAAAGTGCTTTTTCCGTGTACTTGATAGATGCCTTGAGTGAGTTCTTGTGAGAGGGCTATGAGCTTTGCCTTAGGAAGGTCTGCCCATTTTAAATGTTCTTCTATTTGTGCTGCTACAAGTAGTTTCTTCCAGAGCCTTTTGGGTAGTTCAAACTGCGCATAGGTGTAAGGAGATTGCTTTGCGTATTTATCTTTGAGGGCTACTAACTCATCCATCGTATCTTCTTGAGACTCGTGTAATAACCAATTTACTTTTATTTGAAACTGATATCCACATTTATTTAACTCTCGTGCTCCCCAAGCAGATAGTTTAAGAACTCCCGGGCCACTCATTCCCCAGTGCGTAATAAGTAAAGGACCTTCACTCGCTAATGGCAATCCTATTACTTGTACAGCGGCTTCTACAGATAGTCCCATTAATCCTTCTATCCGAGTGTCTTTTATATTAAAAGTAAATAGAGACGGCACAGCAGGGGTAATGCTATGGCCTAGTTTGTTTAATTGTTTCCAGATTTTAGGATTACTTCCTGTCGCTACAACGAGGTTTGTGCAGCTTAAGTTTTCTTTAGACGTTAGAACATCCCAGACAGAATTTTCGGTCTCTGTGTGAGAAAACTCTTTTAGTGCATATTCTTTAAGAATTGTAATTTTGTGCTTTTGCGCTTCTTTTGTAAAGCAATCAATGATAGTTTGAGAGGAGTCTGATGTGGGAAACATTCTGCCATCTTCTTCAATCTTTAGGGCGACGTCTCGTTCTTCAAACCAACTTATCGTATCTCCTGTCATAAAGCTGTGAAAAGGCCCTAGTAGTTCTTTAGCCCCCCTAGGGTAGTTGTTTACAAGCTCATTGGGTATAAATTCTGCGTGGGTTACATTGCAACGCCCACCACCAGAAATACGTACTTTTTCTAAAACGCTTTTTCCTCTTTCTAGAATAGCAACCGTTTGCGTAGGGAGGTTTTTTGCGAGATTAAGCGCTGTGAAAAAACCAGCAGCACCTCCTCCTACAATGATAGTGTCAAAAAAAGCCGAATGATTATGAGTGTTTTTCACAGTTGCAATATACTTTATAATGGTTTATATTTTTGGGTAACGGTTAAGAAAGCGTCTGTTTATCACAAACGTAATGCTAAGTGTGTTTTTAACTAGATTTTATAAGTCCAATACCATAATCACCGCCTTTTTGTAGTGGCTCGTTGTGATTAAAATAAATAGGAGTTCCGTCTTTATGTGCCTGTATGAGCCAATGACTTCCTGTAAAATATGAAGCAATAACCGTCGCTTTTACGTGCTCTGATACATCAAGTTGTAATTGGTGTGGGTATACTAGAATCTTCTCTTTTTTAGTTACCTCGGGGTAGAACCACGCTTTAGGAAGTTCATTTACTTCGCCAAAAAGCGAAGCGATATAATGAGAAGGAGGGTTGTGATAGAGTTCTAAAGTAGGTTTATGTGCAATAATAGTTCCTTCGTGCATTACGAGGGTTTCATCCATATAAGATAAAACATCTGTACTGTCGTGAGTAGCAACTATACAGGAGATTTCCTGTTCTTTAAGGTAGGTAAAGAGTCTTCTTCTTAGATTATTTTTTCTAAAATTATCAATGTGTGAGAAAGGCTCATCTAGCAATAATAGTTCAGGCTCTTTGGCAAGGGTTTGAGCAAGAGCAACTCGTTGTTTTTGTCCCCCAGAAAGGGTTTTTACGTGTGCTTTCGCGAAAGCGGTCATTTCTACCACCTCCAGTAATTCTTGAGTTCTTGCTGCACTTTCTTTAGGGTATAGTCTAGAGAGGAATTTTTGAATGTTTTCCTCCACCGAAATAAAAGGCATCAAGTCAAAATCCTGAGATAAGTATTTAATAAAAGGCATTCCAGGCACGAGGTTTTCTTTGGGGCCTGTAATAGCAGTGTCTTTCCATTTAATGCTCCCGTTATCCCAATCGTACAATCCGTAAATAAGCTTAAGTAGTGTGGTTTTACCACAACCGCTTTCTCCTATAACAGCAAGGTGTTTTCCTGCCTCAAGACTAAGATTGAGATGTGATATCTTAAACCGATTGGATAAAGCAATGGATATGTCCTGTAGGATGAGCATAGCGCAAAAATACCTAAATGGATATGAATATGAGTACTCTATTGTAGAATGCAGATTTTTTTAAAAGAATTAAGGTTAAATAAACCTCAAAGCTTTTTTCATCTTAGGAGTATGCTCTATTTTTGATAAAAAGCATTTGCGTTGATTCGGTTTATCATTTTTATACTTATCCTTCTTGTATTAGATATCTATGCGTATCAGGCATTTCGGTTTTTGGTAAAGAATAGGTGGGGGATGGCTATTTATTTTATCATAACCGTTTTTATTATAGGAGGGCTATTCTATCAATTTTCTACAGGTGATAGAAGAAATTGGTCTACCACTACCCACTTTTTTATAGTAGCCTTTGTGATTATGCTAGTGGGTAAGATTGTTTTAATAGTGTCTATGTTTGGGGAGGATGTATTTCGGTTTTTAGAAGGATTATATTATAAGTTGAGTGGGAAAAGCACATCCTATGTGTTGCCTTCTCGGCGAAAATTTATAAGTCAGTTAGCATTAGGACTAGCTACCATTCCCTTTGCAGGGATATTGTATGGTGTTTTTAAAGGACGCTATAATTTTAAGGTGCTTAATTATACATTGCATTTTGAAGATTTGCCAGAGGCCTTTGACGGCTATCGTATTACGCAAATAAGTGATATTCATAGTGGGAGTTTTGATAATAAAGAAAAAGTAGAGTACGCTATTGATTTAATTAATAAGCAAGCAAGCGACGCCATTCTTTTTACGGGTGATATGGTTAATAATGAGGCTTCAGAAATGGAACCTTGGAAAGAAAGCTTTGGGCGTTTACAAGCTAAGGATGGTAAATTTTCTGTATTGGGTAATCACGATTATGGTGATTATGTGCCTTGGGAGTCACGAGCTGCAAAAGCTGCAAATTTGAGACGTCTTAAAGAAATACAAAAAGAGATGGGGTTTGACCTCATACTTAATGATACACGTTTTCTTGAAAGAGGAAATGAACGTATTGCATTAGTAGGGGTAGAGAATTGGGGAACAGGAGGATTTAAAAAAGCAGGAGATTTAAATAAATCTATTAGTCAAGTACGTAGTAACGATTTTAAGGTATTGATGAGTCACGACCCTTCTCATTGGGAGCATGAGGTGATACGCCATAAGGAGCATTTTCATCTTACGTTAAGTGGCCATACACATGGGATGCAGTTTGGAATAGAAATCCCAGGGTGGTTTAAGTGGAGCCCTGTAAAGTGGAAGTATAAGTATTGGGCAGGTATTTATGAGGAGATGGGGCAGTACATAAATGTAAACCGAGGCTTTGGTTTTATTGGTTTTCCTGGAAGAGTAGGAATCTGGCCAGAGATAACCGTTATAGAGTTACGAAAAGGCGAAAGAACCGTATAATCAATAGAATTTGGTATCTTTGAAGAACGACAATCCCTAAGGTCTGTGTTAAAATAGATAAACGTATGTCTAAATTTGGTGAATTAATA
>CAZXMY010000116.1:0-7063 GCA_964641325.1 uncultured Flavobacteriaceae bacterium
CTTTACAGCAGGCCAATAAAGAAGTAGATGCGGTGATTCTTAACGCCGCTGCTTACACGCATACCTCTGTGGGAATAGGAGATGCTGTAGCGGCTATTGATACGCCAGTTATAGAGGTACATATATCCAATACTTTTAAGCGAGAAGAGTTTAGACATCAATCGTATATTTCTAAGTATGCAAAAGGGGTGATTCTAGGTTTTGGTTTGCAGAGCTATAAACTTGCCGTTGAGAGTCTTATTGCTGAAGATTAATCGCTTTTGTTATCGTTTGACTACGTTTTATTTTTCCGTTTGCTGTTCGTTCAAAACGCACTACCTCATATATTAGTTTTGGAAATTCATATCGTTCTAAAACCTCATTAATCACTTCATCCTTGCGCAAAGAAAAGGGTGCTTCTTGCTCCACAAACAAAGCGACACATTCTCCCAGTGCATCGTCTTGTACACCTCCAATAAAAAAGGGCACTTCCATAAACGGCTCTAGTTTTTGCTCAATCTGTTCTGGAAATAACTTTATACCGCCGCTATTAATTACATTATCTACACGTCCTAACCATATAAATTTTTTATAGGTTACAATATCTATGAGGTCATTTGTAACTACGGGATCAGAACTTACGGCAGGTGCTTTTATTACCAGACAACCCCTTTCATCTTGTTCAATAGAAACCTTAGCCAGTGCTTTAAATGGAACCGGAGCTTCTTTAGGTTTTTTTGGGTTGACGCGTCTTGCAGCAATATGAGTTACCGTTTCGGTCATACCGTAGGTTTCATAAACCTTTGTAGAAAGATTTTGTAATCTAAGTTTTAGATTAGAAGAAATGACGCCACCACCAATAATGAGTTTAGACAACAAATGCATTCTAGATAAGGAGTTATCTACCTGAAAAGGTGTCATGGCACAAAAATCATATCTCTTATAAAGGGTGTCTAAAGGGTTTGCTTTAGGTTGGGTCATATCTATATGCCATCCTAATACTAATGCACGAACCAGCATCATCTTGCCTGCTATAAAATCTACTGGGAGACATAATAATGCAGTTGTTTCTGCAGGAAGTTTAAAGTGCTTAGCCGTCGCTTTTGCACTGTTAACCATATGTCGTTTTTTTATTTTTATGGCCTTAGGTGCTCCCGTAGAACCAGAAGTGCGCACCATTACATATTTTTTGTCATTAAGCCAGTCTAGAATAAAAGCTCCTACAGCTTCTTCATAAGGTTCTCCTTGCTCGATAAAGTTATGTGCAAGCCTTCGCAACGATTCCTTAGCATACGATTGCCCATTAAGTGTAAACTTAGGGTGTATTCGGCTTATAGGAATCTTATCTTCTTTCATAAAAGCCAAAATACATATGTACTGTTACTAGGTCGTTATCGAACTATTAAATCTTCCGGATTATCAGGCATTACTTCTTGTGGAGGACTTACCTTTCCAGCGAGCTTTTCTTTCCAGCCACTCCATTTGTATTTTTTTGCAAAAATAAAGGTGAGTATAGGCAGTATAATAAAAATAGGGATGATTTGCCCTAAAGCAGAAGGTTCAGATACATCTAGAAAAACAGAATCGGTTTGTAGCGCTGTCCAATCTGATGTAACCAATAAAGCGATAATCATATTATTACTCGCATGAAATCCTAACGCTAATTCCATCCCATCATCCATGAGCGTAATAATTCCTAAGAAAAAACCTAGTGCTATATAAACCGATAAAACACTGTATCCCAGTTTTTCTATTTCTGGATTTAAAGCGTGCATTAATCCAAAGGCAAGAGATGTGATTATCAAAGGTGTGAGTTTATTTTTTGCAGCGATACCAATACCTTGCATTAAATACCCTCTAAAAAGCAACTCTTCAAAACTCGTTTGTAAAGGCAACAACAGCATTGTTACTACTAGCAAACCTAGAAAAGGCATCAGGTTAAAATTCCATTGTAAATCCTCTGGAGACAAATAATATGCTATTACTGTCGTAACAATTGAGAACGCTGCCCACAGAATAAAGGCAAAGAAAACTCGAGCCCAATCAATTTTAGCTCTCGCAGTTACTAATTCTTTAAATTTTTGTTTGTGCAAGTACTTCATTACAGCTATTAACGCAATTAATCCACCTACAAAGGTCATTAGCATTAAAGCTAGATAAAGATTGTTTTCACCCTCAAATAAAGGCATAAAATTTTCTAAGCCAGCGCTTACAAACTCTTCTAAATTCTCAGCTCTCATAAAAGAGCTCGTCACCAATGGCACCACACCTATAAGTTGCCATCCAAAAATAAAAACAATTAGAAATCCAATAATATATCTCCATCCTTGATGTAAACTTTTATATGCTTCTTCTATATACATAGTCTAAAATTTAAAGTCCCAATGCAAATTGGGGTTACAGTGTAATGTTCCGTTTTTTACTTCTAAAGGCGCAGGAATATTATTGGTATACAAACTACCTGTACCTAAGCCTTGTGGCCCTTTGGCTCCAATGATAGAGGTCCATTGGGCAATGGCATTAAGACCAATATTACTTTCTAAAGCAGAAGTAATCCACCAACCTATCTCAAGTTCGTCTGCCAGATTTATCCACTCCTGAGCTCCTCTAAATCCTCCTATAAAACTAGGCTTCAATATAATATATTGCGGCCGTATGCTTTCTAATAATTCTCTTTTTTTTGCAGGATTCGTAACTCCTATAAGCTCTTCATCCAAGGCTATAGGCGTTGGGCTTGCCTCACAAAGCTCTGCCATTTCTTGCCAATTTCCAGTAGCAATGGGTTGCTCTATGGAGTGAATGTCAAAATCTGCTAATAGCATTAAAATTTCTTTTGCATTAACGCTTCGCTCTCCCTTTGATCGTGAACCTTGCGAGCTGGGTTTCGCGAAAGCAAAACCTCCATTAGCATCTACTCTCAACGTAATTTTATCTTTATCAAAATGCTTTCTAATAGTCGCTAAAATAGCCAGTTCTTGATTCGTATCAATAGCCCCGATTTTCATCTTTATACAAGAAAAACCTTTGTCTATAAGCTGAGAAACTTGCGACTTCATAAAGCCCTCATCGCCCATCCATATCAAACCATTTATAGCAATTGCTTGCTTGCCTAATACAAAATCAGAAGGAAAAAGCACAAAAGGATCTGACGCTTCTAATGACTTAAAAGCCATTTCTACTCCCATTTGTATACTAGGATACTCCACAAGTTGCTCCCATAGCCAGTCCTTCCCTTTGGCAATATGCTCGCACGTCCATTGCAATTTTGACTCATAATCTGGACGGTCATCATAACTCAGTCCTCTCAAAATACCACATTCTCCTATTCCAAAAGAAATACCATCTGTAATTTGAAGAAACCACGTCTCTTTAGTTTTAAGAACACCTCGGGAGGTTCCGCTAGGGCGCTTAAATTCTAATATATGTTTTTTGTATTGCGCTTTCAAAAAAAGGAAATTATAAAGTAAAGAAGGGACAATGCAAAAGTACTTAACGCCACTACCTTAAGTTGTGGATCCAAGAGTTTATGATCTTTTACTTTTTGAACTTTTAAAAAGTGAATGCATAAGGGCACAAATGCAAAAGCAGTTGTATAATAAATCGCCGCGCTATTTTCTATCCACAAATACATCAGCCACGATAGTACTCCTAATACAAACAATACATTGTGATAGCGCACTGAACCTTTCTTACCTAAATATACAGCAAGGGTATTTTTACCTACTAGTGCATCGCTCTCACGATCTCTCATATTATTTAAATGCAATACTAAAGTCGCAAAACAACCTATACATATAGCTCCTAAAAAATGATGTGATGGCCAGTTTGTTGTAAATAAAAAATAGGACCCGCATACACTCACAAAACCAAAAAATAGAAATACAAAGACATCTCCTAGACCACGATAGCCATAAGCGCTTTTGCCTACAGTATATTTAATAGCTGCAATAATAGCAGCGAGTCCCAAGAAAAAATAAATGATAGATATAACGGGATTTCCTTGTCCAAACGAAACAAAAATAAGGGCAATAACTACTAGAACTGTAATTAATGTAGTTAACCACATCCCACTTCTAAGTTGCTTAGGAGTTAGTAGCCCAGCTTGTAAGGCTCTTTTAGGCCCGACTCTATCGTCATTATCTGTGCCTTTTACACCATCACCATAATCATTAGCATAATTCGAGAGTATTTGAAAACCTAAAGTTGCCATAATCGCAAGACAAAATACATCCCATCTAAACAAGACTTCTCTTTGCGCCATTGCTCCACCTACTAGAATACCTGAAATAGATAAGGGCAAGGTTCGTATTCGGGCTGCTTGTATCCAAACTTTAGCAGAAGGCATAGGGTTGTTTTAGAGTATTCAAAAATACTTATTTCTGGAGCTATAAACTAAAAAGGGTGATTTTTAGAAGCCAATTTAGTAGCTTAGCTATATAAAGTGTTTCCAATGAAAAAATACATTCTACTCACTGTGAGCCTGTTACTAGGCATCTTAACCAGTTGTCTTGATAAGCAAAAAAACAACTCTGTTATCTCTCAGGCTAAAACTCCGCAAGCTCCTTTTATTTGGGAAGCCGCAAATATGTATTTCCTACTTACAGATCGTTTTTATAACGGGGATACCACAAATGACACAAATTACAATCGCACCAAGGAAACTGCAGTACTCAGAGGATTTGAAGGAGGAGATCTAAAAGGCATACAACAAAAAATAGAAGAGGGTTATTTTACCGACTTAGGCATTAACGCCATCTGGTTTACGCCGGTAGTTGAACAAGTACATGGCGCAGTAGATGAAGGTACTGGAGTTACCTATGGTTACCATGGCTATTGGGCCAAAGACTGGACACAACTCGACCCTAACTTTGGAACTATGCAAGATCTAAAGAACCTAATTGATACTGCGCATGATAAAGGTATAAAAATAGTAATGGATGTAGTTCTTAATCACACAGGTCCTGTGACTTATCAAGATCCTTTCTGGGGTAAAAAATGGGCGCGAGAAGATCCCAATTGCCAGTTTTCTAGCTATAAAAATACCATAGAATGTAGTCTTGTCGAGAACCTACCCGACATCTTAACTGAATCTTCTCAAGAAGTGGATATACCAGAAAGTCTCGCCACCAAGTGGAAATCTGAAGGCCGATATGAACAGGAAATGAATGAACTTAATACGTTCTTTACAGCTAACAATCTTGCAAAAACACCTCGAAATTATATTATTAAATGGCTTACAGACTATGTGCGCGAATTAGGCATAGATGCTTATCGTGTAGACACCACTAAGCACGTAGATGAAGCCTCATGGGTTATTCTTCGCAAATATGCAGATCAAGCTCTCGCGACCTATAGAGCTGAAAATAATAGTACAGAAACGACACCTTTTTTTATGTTTGGAGAAGTGTATAATTACTCTATTGATAGTGGACGCTTATACGATTTTGGAGATGGCACCAAGGTCGATTATTTTGCCAATGGCTTTGACAACCTTATTAATTTTCAGTTTAAATATGATGCGCAAGGTGATTATGAATCCCTCTTTTCAAAATACAGTGAAGTTTTGCATACTACGCATAAAGGCAAGAGTGTTACCAACTATGCCACCTCCCATGATGATGGCTCACCCTTTGATAAAGAACGTACCAAAGCTATAGAAACTGGCACCAAACTACTACTTACGCCAGGGATTTCTCAGGTATATTACGGCGATGAATTAGCAAGAGCTCTTATCATTGAAGGTACTCAAGGCGATGCTACTTTGCGAAGCTCTATTGATTGGAACAGCACTACAAAACCAGATACCAAAGCTGTATTACAACACTGGCAAAAACTGGGACAGTTTCGTGCAAAACATCCAGCAATAGGTGCGGGACAACACCAGATGATTAGTGCAAACCCTTATGTTTTTAGTAGAGGTTATTCCCATAACGATCTAAAGGATCACGTGATTATAGGATTAGACCTCAATGAAGGTAAAAAAGAGATTGTTTTAGATAGCGCTTTCGCGAAAGCAAAATACCTCCACGACCATTATTCCAATCAAAAGGTGACGGTGGCAGATGGCAAGGTAAGTATAGACTCACCTTTTAGGTATCTGCTTTTGGAAAAAATAGAATAATCTATTTCACAGATTGCACTTCTTGTACAAAAGAAGCTACAACCTCATCTAATCCCAATTGTAAAGTTGGATTGGTTATTATTTGATTTTCGCTATCAAAATTTTCTTGAAAAGATGGGAAGCTAAAGCTCTCTACAACGGTAGCACCAAATCTAGGAAGACTCATTTTCACATATTCCAACGCAGTTTTTGCTCCACGCCCACCCGGAGAAGTACTCGCAAGTAAAAGGATTTTTCCTTCTAGAAAATTACGATCTGCACGAGAAAGCCAGTCTAAAATATTTTTGAAAAATGCAGAAACGGTTCCATTATGTTCATTTACAGAAATGATGACACCTTGACTTTTTGATATTTCGTTTTGAAGTAATTTTACGTCAACAGGGATACCAGCTTCATTCTCTAGATCGATACTGTACATAGGAATGTCATAATCTGATAATTTGATCACTTTAGTCTCAAGACTCTCAATCTGATTGGTTATGGCCGTTGTTAAAAGATGATTTATCGAATGCCTACTGTTGCTTCCTGCAAATGCGAGAATTTTTTTCATTATGTTCTTTTTTTAAATATAGAATAAAAAAATAAAGGTCACTCAAAAAAAGTGACCTTCATTAATTAATAAGTTCATATTCTATATTCTATAATGCAAAAGTAAGCGTGGCCACAACCGTGGTATTTGTATTGTTTATGTTGGCCTCGCTAGTAAGTCCTGTATTAAACAAAGCCTGACTGCGGTCTTGTTCTGATCTATCATAAGCGATGTCGAGTTTTGTACGTCCAAAGTTATAGCCCAAACCTAGAGAGAAACCTGTTAGATCTCCCAAGGTAGTTTCATCTTCATATGGACTTTCCTCAAAACGATATCCTCCTCTAAAACTCCATTCGTTCCTTCTTATTTCTCCTCCTACGCTATAGGTTGAAGCTGCTTTTAGCAAATTATCGATAGCCGCATTTTGCGCTTGA
>CAZXMY010000117.1:0-7040 GCA_964641325.1 uncultured Flavobacteriaceae bacterium
GGGGTCCGAACAACTTATCAAAGAAATTATAAGTCCTAATAAAAAGTATCTTTTTCTCATAGTGTGATTATTTTATAAAATCAATCTACTCTTAGTTTTTAAAACAAAAGATACTGCCGATAATAATACAACTCCCTATAACTATTTACTTTAGATTATTAATCTAGTTTTAGTTAAACTAGTTGCATTACGTAAAAACTATGCGTTAGCAATCCCTATCTTTGCCCCAAAAATTTACTCTTTATGTCTGTACGTGTTCGTTTTGCTCCTAGCCCTACTGGCCCACTCCATATAGGCGGTGTGCGCACTGCCCTTTTTAACTATCTTTTTGCAAAAAAACACAAGGGTACTTTTGTGCTACGTATAGAAGATACAGACCAGAATCGCTATGTGCCTGGAGCCGAAGATTATATAAAAGACAGCCTAGATTGGTGCGGAATCCCTTTTGATGAAGGACCAGGAATATCCTCTTCTAAGGAGGCTGGACACTATGGACCTTATAGACAGAGCGAAAGAAAAGAGAAGTATCACGCTTTCGCGAAAGCATTGCTAGACTCAGGAAATGCTTACTACGCATTTGACACTTCAGAAAAATTAAAATTTTACCGAAAAGATCATGAAGCCAAAGGAAAAACATTTATTTACAACTGGCATAATCGTCTTAAACTAGACAACTCTTTATCTTTATCTCAAGAAGAAGTAGAAAACCGTATAGCAAATGGTGAAGACTATGTCATACGCTTTAAATCTCCGCAAGATGAAACCTTACATCTACACGATGAAATACGAGGAGACATACAAATAGATACAAATATACTAGACGATAAAGTATTGTTTAAGTCCGACGGGATGCCTACCTATCATCTTGCTAATATTGTAGATGACCATCTTATGGAAATTACCCACGTAATACGTGGAGAAGAATGGTTACCATCACTTGCTTTGCATGTCTTGCTTTACAGAGCTCTGGGATGGGATGCGCCTACGTTTGCTCATTTGCCGCTTATTCTTAAACCTGTAGGTAAAGGAAAGTTAAGCAAGCGAGATGGAGATAAACTAGGGTTTCCCGTATTTCCATTACAATGGGAAGACCCTAAAACTAAAGAAATTTCTAGTGGTTATAAAGAAGAAGGGTACTTCGCTAAAGCAGTTGTAAATTTTCTAGCATTTTTAGGGTGGAACCCGGGAACCGAACAAGAAATATTTTCCCTTGAAGAACTAGTTGCTGCCTTTGATTTAAAAAAGGTGAATAAGGCTGGTGCAAAATTTGACCCGGAAAAAACAAAATGGTTTCAACAACATTATATGCAGCAAAGCAGTAATGAAGATGTATCAGCCTCATTTATGACCTTGCTTAACGAAAAAGGTGTTAATGCATCCACTGAGTATGTGTCTAAAGTGGTTCACTTGATTAAAGAGCGTGCCACCTTTGTTTCGGACCTTTGGGCCTTGGGCTCCTACTTTTTTAAAGCGCCTCACGAATTTGATACTAAAGCCTCGAAAAAAGCTTGGAAAGAAGACACAGCCTCTATAATGAATCAAGTAAAAGAGATTGTTTCTACCATATCAGAATTTAGTGCGGAGAACATACAGAAAGAGGTTAAAGATTGGATTGTATCTAACGACTTAGGTTTTGGAAAGGTAATGCAGCCCCTTAGATTATGCCTTGTGGGTGCCATGCAAGGACCGGATGTGTTTGCAATAGCCGCTGCTATTGGAAAGGAAGAAACGATCTCTCGAATAGAAAAAGCAATAGCAACTCTATAAATAAAATACAATCCCTCCAGAAAGTATTGTATTTGTAGCGTTAAACTCCGTATTGCTAGCACTTGGGTCTGTAAAATCCTGGTCGTTGAGATTTCCAAAAAAATTAGTCAATCCATATTGGTATTGCACAGAAAATCGTACCTGTTCCCAGCCTCCAGTAATTGCCACAACGGCAAAAGGATTAATGCGAGACACTTCTTGTAATTCCCCGGCGGTAAGAGAGGTAAATCCATTTATAATATTAGATTCTTGTCCTCTGTCTTCTAATGCCATTTTGCCATTAAATAGTAGTGCCGGTCCAAAGTCTATTGCCAAGTTTTGCCCGACTAGATTGTAGCTTGCTAATAGATTTAATTGCGCTCCAATAAGCGTATATCTCGTACTCTCATCCTGTAACCCTTCTGCGCCACTTGATGCAACCTCTGCATTAACACTTAAAAAATCTATCCCATATACTATTCCCCAATGGTTATACAAACGACCTCTTGTGGTTAAGCCTCCTAAAAAACCATTTCCTCCTGTAACCTCTAGCTCTGAGGAGTTGATTGTTAGGGCTGCATATTTACCCTGTATACCCAGACGATTATACTTTCCGTTTTTTAGATATGATTGACTAAAACCAATATTATAGGCTAATAGAGAGCAGGTAATTAAGAAAAAACACTTCATTCTTGTTGTTGATTATGGGGGAAATTAAACCCGAAGATACTTCTTGTTTTTGCAATATGAACTTTTTTCGCCATAAAGTGTTACGTTTAGTGCGCTTGATAGACGTATCTATAGTATCTTAGATACATAAAGAGCATTTAATCACTAACATTAACACTTATAACTATGGGAACATTTATTATACCTGTAATCCTATTCTTTGGAGTTCTTATTATCCTCTCTGGAATTTTTATGGTCAAACAACAAACCGCTGCAATTGTAGAACGCTTCGGAAAATTTATAGGAGTGCGTCATTCGGGTCTTAAATTTAAAATACCCGTATTTGATAGAATCGCTGGTCGCGTAAATCTTAGAATCCAACAACTAGATGTTGTCGTAGAAACCAAAACTAAAGATGACGTTTTTGTACGTCTCAAAATCTCTGTGCAGTTTCAAGTACGTAAAGACAATGTATATGATGCTTTTTACAAACTAGAAAATCCGCACGATCAGATTACTTCTTATGTATTTGATGTGGTACGTGCCGAGGTTCCTAAAATGAAACTTGATGATGTCTTTGAGCGTAAAGATGATATCGCTATCGCAGTAAAAGGTGAACTTAACGAAGCCATGTCCAACTATGGTTTTGATATCATAAAAACGCTTGTGACAGATATTGATCCAGATATGCAAGTAAAAGAAGCTATGAACCGTATTAACGCTGCAGAGCGTGAAAAAGTAGCTGCTGAGTTTGAAGCAGAGGCAGAGCGTATTAAGATTGTTGCAAAAGCACGTGCAGAGGCAGAATCTAAGCGCTTACAAGGACAAGGTATTGCAGACCAACGTCGTGAGATTGCTCGCGGTCTAGAAGAGTCTGTAGATGTATTAAATAATGTAGGTATTAACTCTCAAGAGGCGTCTGCCCTTATTGTTGTAACGCAGCATTATGACACGCTACAATCTATGGGTGAGCAAACCAATTCTAACCTAATCCTTATGCCTAATTCTCCACAAGCAGGAAGCAATATGCTTAATGACATGATCGCTTCTTTTGTGGCTTCTAACAAAATAGGAGAGCAAATGAAAAAGGAGAATGCTAAGAAAGGAATAGGTCCTAAAAAAGAGTAAATGATAAATTTGCATTTACACTATAAAAAAGGCTCGGAGTTATTTTCGAGCCTTTTTTCATTTTATCCTTTTACCATTTTTTTGAGGAGTTTATTTTTGTCTTCTAGTGCTTTCTGAACAAATTCTTGGGCCCCTAGAGTTGTAGTAATTTCGTTGGTGTTTGCTTTCGCGAAAGCGTATACACTTGCCACAACTTATCCAAGAACCACCTTTAAACGATTATGTCTTTTTCGCTTTCTTTTTTAGTTTTCGTTTTAACTGCGACTTTACCTTATTGACCGCTTCTTTTCGCACAAAGCTCATAATCATGCTACTTAAAGTGCCTATGGACCCCAAATTAGTCTTGATATCACCATAGTGCGTTTTGATATAGTCTAACTCCTTCTCCGCTTCAACATTAAGTCGCTTCAGTTCTTGATCAATCTCTTTAAAGCTATGATACGTTTTCATCAAAAAAATAGTTTAGCATATTTTTTTAATAAGTATCCTTCAATCGCTTTTTTAGCAAAAAGCAATACGCCTATAACAAGAACAATATAAAATCCTCCAACAATGAGATATCCATAACTAGGATTGTCTAGCACTTCTCCTAGCCATATGGCTAATGCTATAGACAAAAAGAAAAAAGAGATAAGCCCCAGAACACCCACTAGAATAACTTTGACCAGTGTCGTGACTCCTAACATTGTTTTCTTAAAGAAGTCTAATTTGAGGTAATTTACTCTGTTTTCTACATAGGCCTGAACATTGTCGGTAAGCCCTTTTGCATCGTTCTTGAGATTGTTAAGCATATTTTAAAGTTACCACTTTTTCTTATTCTCTTTTAATCTCAAGGCAAACAATTTATATCCTAGAATTTCTGCGCAGCCTGTACAAGTAATTCATGAGCATCCTCTTTTGCCAGGGTTACAAAAGCGTCTGCACCCGAAATTTCAGTAAATTCCTTTGATTGTGCCTTGGCATAAGCATACAATGCCTCCAATCCTGCCAGTCGTGTTCCTACCTTCTTGGCAGCAGTTCCAAAAAAGCCTTTCACCTCTTCTTCAGAAAGATTAACTGCTAATTTCTGAATTTCTACAATAGTAGCTAAACGCTTTTCTTCTGGTAGATTTGCCAGCTTCTTACCTAATTTATATATTGTGCTTAGTGCGCTAGCCTGTTGTTGCTGTGGTTTAGGTTGTCCCTGTTTTTGCTGAGGCTTGGGTTTTTGCTTCGCCCAAGAATCTCGCAGTCCTACTGTTTTATTAAACACTAATTTTTCTGGAGCGCTATCTAAGTCTACATTAAAATATCCCAATCGCTGAAACTGAAAACGATCACTCTTTTTAGCATTTGCTAAAAAAGGTTCTAGATAACCTGTAATTACCTTAAGACTGTCTGGGTTAAGAAACTCCATAAAGTCTTTTTCTGGGTCACTATCTGGAGATTCGTTACTAAACAAACGATCATATATGCGCACCTCTGCAGTAATTGCGTGTTGTATGGACACCCAATGCAAAGTCCCTTTTACATTGCGCATAGAGGCCTCTGTGCCGCTTCCTGAGCGACTATCTGCGTCATACGTACAATGTATCTCTGTAATAGTGCCAGAAGCGTCTTTTACTACGCTTTCGCCTTTTATGATATAGGCATTCTTTAATCTTACTTCTTTTCCTAACGTAAGTCTAAAATACTTACTCCCGGCATCCTCTTTAAAGTCTTCTCGCTCTATATATAACTCTCTAGAGAAAGAAACTTCACGAGTTCCTGCCTGAGGATCTTCTGGATTGTTTCCTGCCGTTAGAAGCTCTTCTTTTCCTTCTGGATAGTTTGTAATAACTAATTTTACAGGGTTTAATACGCCCATTACACGAGTGGCTATCTTATTGAGGTCTTCACGTATGTTAAACTCCAGCAAGGATACGTCAATCACATTCTCACGTTTTGCCACTCCCACGGTTTCTACAAAATTACGTAACGATGTAGGTGTATATCCTCTTCTTCTCAATCCAGAAATAGTAGGCATACGTGGGTCATCCCATCCAGAGACAACACCCTCTTCTACCAAGCGCAATAATTTGCGCTTACTCATAATCGTATAGTTAAGGTTTAACCTAGCAAATTCTCGTTGCTTCGTACGTAAGTCTTTTCCTGTATATACCTGGTCTAAAAACCAATCATACAATTTACGGTGTGGTTTAAACTCAAGCGAACATAAACTATGAGATATCTGCTCTATATAATCACTCTCTCCGTGTGTCCAATCATACATAGGATAGATACACCAAGTGTCTCCAGTACGGTGATGATCTTTATGTAATATGCGATACATAAGTGGGTCACGCATAAGCATATTAGGATCTTCCATATCAATCTTTGCACGTAGTACATGCTCCCCTTCTTTAAACTCTCCTGATTTCATGCGCTCAAAGAGATCTAAGTTTTCCTCTACAGAACGATTACGGTAAGGTCCTGCAACGCCTACTTGTGTAGGAGTTCCCTTTTGTACCGCCATTTCTTCACTAGACTGGCTATCTACATAAGCTTTTCCATCTTTAATCATCGCGACAGCCCAATCATATAATTGCTGGAAGTAATCACTAGAAAAACATACTTGATCCCATTTGTACCCTAACCAAGAGACATCTTCTTTAATGGCGTCTACATACTCCTGTTCTTCTTTGGCAGGATTAGTATCGTCAAAACGTAAATTTACCGGAGCATTATACTTCTCCCCTAGCCCGAAACTAATTCCTATTGCTTTACAATGCCCTATGTGTAAATACCCGTTAGGCTCTGGCGGAAATCTAAATCGCAATTGCTCTCTAGTATATCCGTTAGCTAAATCGTCTTCAACTATTTGCTCTAAAAAGTTTAGAGACTTATCCGTATCACTCATAACTATGAAATCAAGTTGCAAATTTACTAAAAAGGCTTGGGTGAAGTTGAGTTGATTGCCCCTTTTCATAAAAAGCGATATTCTTGCTTTAAATCTGGATATGTACCTTTGTTGCGAATATAAAATCTCGCTTTCGCGAAAGCAATATGGGAACAATAAAAGTTACAAATATTAAAGTATACGCCTATCACGGCTGCCTAGAGGAGGAAACCCGTATAGGGTCTGACTACCTCGTAAATATTGAAGTAAAAGCAGATCTTTCTAAAAGCTCCATGTCGGACAAGCTTGAAGAGACTGTCGATTATGTGTTTTTAAATCAAGTGGTAAAAGAAGAAATGGCTATTGCTTCTAAACTTTTAGAAACAGTTTGTGATCGAATTCTGAAACGCTTTATCAGCGAAAATAAAATGGTGCAAAAGGCAACTGTAGCTGTTTCTAAACTCAATCCTCCCATAGGAGGTGATGTAGAAATGGTAACTGTAGAGCGAACTATAGAGCGCAATTAACTTAATATGTTATTGCGGGTTATCTTAAAAAATAAGTACATTTGCATCCTACCTAAACAAGGTGCCGTGGCCGAGTGGCTAGGCAGTGGTCTGCAACACCATCTACAGCGGTT
>CAZXMY010000118.1:0-7040 GCA_964641325.1 uncultured Flavobacteriaceae bacterium
GCATCTCCCTTTTAAGGAGAGGGTCCTGGGTTCGAGCCCCAGCCAGGTCACAAAAGTCGTTGCTCTAATGCACGGCTTTTTTACTTTAAAATAGCTCCGAAAACATATTTTTTCGGGTATTAGTATCCACCCGGATGCTGGAATTGGTAGACAGGCACGGTTGAGGGCCGTGTGTCCTAGTGGCGTGTGGGTTCGACTCCCATTCCGGGTACGCTAAGAGATTTGTCAAGATTGATTTGATAAATCTCTTTTTTGCTTTAATACCTCTCAATAAACTATCAATAAACGTCTTAAAGAACAAAAGTTACACCTCTGGGATGGTAATGCTTTACTTTAGATTAATCGAATGATTGCAATTATTGATGAACTACTATAAATTAAACTCCAAACATACTTTGGTACCACGCTCAGGTATAGAGGTAATAACTACACTACCTCCTAATTCTTCAGCTCTCTTTGACATGTTTTTTAATCCATTTCCACCATACGATCTGTTTTGGTCCATTACATTATCCAATTCAAAACCTATTCCATCATCTATAATATCTAGCTTCATCAAGTTGCCTATTATATCTAGGTGAATTTGTAATTCTTTTCCCTTTGAGTATTTCAAGGCATTGTTAACCGCTTCCTTGAAAATAAGATACAAATTTCGTCGTTGGATCATATTTAAGCTTCGCTCAACTATTCCTTCATCGTAATGAATTCCTATCTTCCAATTACTAGTATCTTCCAATTCATTGGAAAAACTGCGCATTCTGCCTATCAAGTTACGAATAGAATCTTCATCACCATTAATAGCCCAAACGATATCGTTCAAAGATTCAATGATGCTCGAAGAGTAGGAGTTAATAAGCTTCAGTAATTCAGATGTTTTTTCAGGGTCTTTACGTAAGCTAGAATTCGCAACTGTCCCATATAAGGCTATGCTTGAAAGAGTAGATCCTATTTCGTCGTGCAAATCTCTAGAAATGCGATTGCGCAGTGATAGAATCTTTTTTCTCTGAATACTTTTGTATATAAGAATAAAACAAGCTATACCAAGGACAGTAAACATCCCAACAAACACATAAACAACTAGGGTTTGATCTTTTTTATGCTTGGCCTTTTCCTTATCTAAGATAATTTCTTGTTGCCGCACTAATTTTAAAGAATCTTTCTCTTTTCTAAATTGGAATTGCGCTTCTAAAGTTTCTATTTTTCTAATGGCATCATCGCTATATATACTATCTGTTATCTGTGCTAAAAGGGTACTCGCTTCATATGCTTTCTTATAGTTTCCAGTCTTCTTTTCTATAAATGCCAATTGATCAGCACCAGTACGAATATCATTTAAAAGCCCTTCTTGCTTTGCAAAAACTATACCTTGATTTGTATACTTTCTTGCCAGTTCTGTTTGATTCTGAATATTATAGATTTGACCAATGGCATAGTAAACACCTGGTTTTCCGGAATCTATCGAAACATTCTCATAGATTGTTAATGCTTTAAAATTGAATTCTAAAGCTTTCTTATAATCATTTAATATAACATGCACCAAGGCTATTTTACTATAAGTCTTAGCCATTAGATGATCTCGTCCTATTTCCTTTGGGTGTGTATTTAGAGATTTAAAATAATACTCAAGTGCTTTTTTATAATCCTTTAATTGGTAATAAGTCCTGCCCAAATAAAAATATCCTCGTGATATTTTAAGCTTTCGTTCAAGCGTTTTTTCTAGTTCTATAGAGCGATTGAAAAAATTAATGGCTTTATCAAAATTTTTAATATCTCCCTGTAGAATACCTAAATTCAAATAAACAATAGATATCCCTCTTTTATACTCTAATTGTTCGAAGAGTTTTAGTGATATTAGATAATATTCCAGTGCTTTATCATAGTTTCCTTGCGCAACGTAAATAAGACCAATCGCATTGTAATTAAAAGCCTGTTCAGTATTCACTTCCCAACCTTGACTAATCTCTAAAGATTCGATAAAATATCGGAAAGCTATATCTAATTTTTGCATTGAGCGATTAGCCTTACCTAGTCCGCGATAGGCTTTGGCTATTGAAACACTGTCATTGACCTTCTTGGCTAAATTCAGCATTTGAGTATAATTCTCTTCTGCTAGAATATTTTTTTCCTGATTGAGGGCGAAGACTCCTAAACGAAAAAACGCTTCAATCTTGCCTTCTGTATGGTCAATTTTCTCTGCTAGTACCTGAGCTTTAGTACTATAATCCCTAAGTTTATTATAATCATATCCTTGGTACTGCTGAGCTATGTTTAAATATATAAGTAATCTAGAACGGTCAGAAACCTCAGTCTCCAAAGCGTTTAAAAGGGAGTCAATCGCAACTTGATTTTGTCCTATACAAATAGAACTACTTACTAAACAAAAAAGAAAAAAGTAGAGGCGCATCAATAAATTCACATTTGAATATAATTTTTTAAACATTATTGGGCATATAAAAAACTACATATTATTAGCGATTCCCTGAGTTTAGAATGCACAAACAGATAATCAATAAATAGTATAGTGAATATAATTACAAAAAATACAAAATAGAAATTATAAGTTCATAACCGGCGATATTACAATAATATTAAGATATCGTTAGTTTTGTTTATATTTTGTTTATATTTAAGGTATGTTTTGTTAAACAAAACGAATATTATTTTTAATTTTACCCCAAAGTAGCGTTATGGAGAATGTTGTAAAAACTAAGTTTAGTATAAAGGACTTAGAAAGTTTAAGTGGTATCAAAGCACATACTATTCGTATATGGGAGAAGAGATACAGTTTATTAGAACCTGTACGCACTTCTACTAATATCAGAACCTACAGCTTAAGCGATTTACAGAAATTACTCAACGTGGTTTTTCTTCTCAAGAATAATTATAAAATTTCTAAAATTGCTCAAAATTCGACTAAAGAAATAGCAACAATCGTTGCAGAACTTATAGCCAATAAGGGTTTTAGTAGTGAAAATAATGCCGTGAATTCTTTCAAAATTGCAATGATGAATTTTGATCAGAATTTATTTTACAAAACCTATAACTCCTTATTGGACAACTACTCCTTTACTGAAATTTTTTATGAAGTGTTTTTACCATTACTTCATGAAATAGGACTCTTATGGCAAACAGATACTATTAATCCATCTCACGAACATTTTATTTTTAATCTCATTAAGCAAAAAATCTTAGTGAATATAGAAAAAATGCAACGTACCGTTTCGCCCCTTCACGATAAGACATTTGCATTATTCCTTCCAGAGAATGAAATACATGAGCTAGGTTTACTTTTCCTAAACTATGAAATTGTGGCGAGAGGCCATAAAGCGATTTACTTGGGACAAAGCATTATGCTAGAGCATTTAAAATATCTCTCTGCAAATCACCCTAACCTTTCCTTCGTAACTTATTTTACGATACAACCGCACTTAGATGACGTACCCCAATACTTTAAGGACTTTAATTCGCTTTTTGGAAATCAGTTATTGGATCTTTATGTTTTGGGCGCACAGACAGAAGAAATTGATGAAATTAACACCCCTTCAAATATTAAAATAATGATGAGTATAAGGGAGTTTGTCAATACTATAAGGAAGAATCAGGTTAACTATGCCTAAAAAAATTGCAATCCTTGGTTCTGGATTTTCTTCACTCGCGGCTGCGAGTTATCTTGCCCAAGATGGATACGAGGTACATCTTTTTGAAAAAAACGCCACCTTAGGAGGCAGAGCAAGACAGCTACAAAGAGATGGCTTCACCTTTGATATGGGGCCAAGCTGGTACTGGATGCCGGATGTTTTTGAAAATTTTTTTTCAGATTTTGGAAAAACAGCTTCAGACTATTATTCCTTAGAAAAATTGAATCCTGCATACCAAGTCTGGTTTTCAGATGAAATCGTTACTATAGGTGATACCTTAACAAAAATTGCAACCGAATTTGAGCGTATAGAACAAGGCAGTTCTCAAAAGCTTCAAAAGTTTATAAATAAAGCCGCTACTAACTATGATATCGCCATTAACGATATTGTAAACAAACCAGGGCTTTCTCTCTTTGAACTTGTTACACCAGAAACTGCCATAAGAGTTAATCAGTTTTTTAAAACCATTAGTGATGATGTGCGAAAAGATTTTAAAAATGAGAAATTAGTTTCAATTTTAGAATTTCCTGTGTTGTTTCTGGGCGCAAAACCAAGTAAAACTCCTGCTTTTTATCGATTTATGAACTATGCTGACTTTGGATTAGGCACTTGGCATCCTAAAGGAGGCATGCACGAGGTAATAAAAGGAATGATTACGCTCGCCCAGTCATTGGGAGTAGAAATGCACACAAATAGTGCAGTTTCTAAGATTGTAGTGAAGAATGGAATCACTCAAGGTGTAGAGGTAAATGGGAGCTTTCGCGAAAGCGATATCGTCCTCTCTGGAGCAGATTACCATCATACAGAAACCTTACTCGATAAAACCTATCGCCAGTACTCGCCCGAATACTGGGACAAACGCGTATTTGCCCCTTCTTCCCTATTATTTTATGTAGGTTTTGACAAGAAATTTGAGACCGTTGCCCATCACAATCTATTTTTTGATACTGATTTTGATAAGCACGCTCGTACTATTTACGACGAAGGAAAATGGCCAGAAGAACCGCTTTTTTATGCAAACTTCCCTTCGGTTTCTGATAGCAGTATGGCACCAGAAGGAAAAGAGAATGGCTTTTTTCTTATTCCGATTGCTCCAGGAGTAGAAGACACTCCTGCGCTCAGAGAACAATATTTTGATATTATAATGGTTAGATTAGAAAAACTATCAGGCCAGAATTTTACAAACCACATCCTGTTTAAAGAATCGTTTTGTGTAAACGATTTTATCTCAGAATACAACTCCTACAAAGGAAATGCCTACGGAATGGCAAATACTTTGCGGCAAACTGCATTTTTAAGACCTAAATTAAAAAGTAAAAAGGTTAAAAATTTGTATTTTACTGGTCAGTTAACGGTTCCTGGACCTGGCGTACCGCCATCATTAATCTCAGGAAAGCTATCTGCGCAGCTCATTATTAAAAACAATTAACGATTATGAAATCATTATTTGACGACGTATCGAGATTATGCTCCAAGACCGTGACTAAGTCTTACAGTACTTCATTTGCAAGTGCTACAAAAATGCTATCTCCATCTATTCGCCAAGACATTTACAATATCTATGGTTTTGTGCGCTTTGCAGATGAGATTGTAGATTCCTTTCACGATTATAACAAAGCTGTTCTTTTTGAGCGTTTTGAGCAAAATCTTGAAAATGCGCTTACAGATAAGATTAGCCTCAACCCTATTCTTAATGCCTTTCAAGAAACCTATCACAAGTATGGTATAGATAAAGCACACGTAGACTCTTTTATGAAAAGTATGCGTCTAGACCTTACAAAATCAGATTATCTAACCGACGCCGAGTATAAAGAATACATCTACGGCAGTGCAGATGTCGTAGGATTGATGTGTTTAACTGTATTCGTAAAAGGCAATAAAGAAAAATATGAGTCCTTAAAGGAAAGCGCGATGAGCTTAGGATCTGCATTTCAAAAAGTAAACTTCTTAAGAGACCTAAAAGCAGATTTTGAAGGCCTGAGTCGCACCTATTTCCCTAATACCAATTTATTGGAACTCGATGAAGCCTCAAAGCAAAAAATCATAGCCGAGATAGAAGAAGATTTTGCTAAAGGACTCGCCGGTATTAATCGTTTGCCTATAGAAGCGAAGTTTGGAGTGTATACAGCTTACAGATACTATCGCAAGCTGTTAACCAAACTCAAAAAAGTACCTTCGGCAGAAATTAAAAACACACGCATACGTGTACCAGACTATGTAAAGGCCAGTTTACTTGCAAGGAGCTATGTAAAATATCGTTTAAACCTCATTTAATAGAAGACCCCTACAATGCATACCGTTCTTTGGATCATCATTTTTTTGCTCACTTTTGTTTTTATGGAATTTATGGCTTGGTTTACACACAAATATGTGATGCATGGTTTTTTATGGTCGTTACACCAAGACCATCATCACAAAAAGCACAACTCTTGGTGGGAAAAAAATGACTTGTTTTTTATCTTTTACGCTTTGGTTTCTATAGGTTGCTTTTTACTCTGGAGATACGAAGGCGTGTGGATTGGGTTGCCTATTGGACTAGGTATTTTTGCCTATGGCGCTGCTTATTTTGGCGTTCACGATATCTTTATCCATCAGCGCTTTAAACTTTTTAGAAACGCAAATGGCTGGTATGGAAAAGCACTAAGACGTGCTCACAAAATGCATCACAAACATGTAGGTAAAGAAGATGGAGAATCTTTTGGGATGCTCTTTCCACCTATTAAATACTTTAAACAAGCTAGAGCGAGTAAGCGATAATACTTTAGGTGGATAATCACGAGTTGAGGAGTTTATGGCGTTTTATTGATCGTTGTTCTTGACTCGTAATTTTTTTCACTCGTCCTTCGTCACTCGCATCTCGTATTTCATCATTGGATATTTGTTATTCTTTATTCAAAATTCAACCCACTAACCCCTAATACCTAATCCCTATTCCCTAAGTTTGCACTATGCAATTCACCTCACTTGTAACAGGCGGTGCTGGCTTTATAGGTAGTCATGTGGCACATCATTTACTCAAACAAGATCATCAAGTTATTGTTCTTGATGACCTTTCTGGTGGTTTTAAAGAGAACATTCCAAAAGATGCCATTTTTATAGAAGGCTCTATTACAGATACTCAACTAATAGAAACCATATTTACTAAGTACAAGTTCGATTATGTCTACCATCTAGCGGCCTATGCGGCAGAAGGTTTAAGTCATTTTATAAGAAAATACAATTATGAGAACAATCTTATAGGCAGTATTAACCTTATTAATGCTTCGGTGAATCACGATATTAAGTGCTTCATTTTTACGAGTTCCATTGCTGTTTATGGCACACAAGAATTACCCCTTAAAGAATCACAAAAACCCCAACCCGAAGACCCGTATGGCATTGCCAAATACGCTGTAGAGCAAG
>CAZXMY010000119.1:0-7003 GCA_964641325.1 uncultured Flavobacteriaceae bacterium
ATACTAATATATATAGTATATTTCTCATATTAGAAGTTTTAAGAAATTGCTTAATACTTTAGGTTGCCTTAATTTATGAATAAATTTAGGAACACCTTGTAAGAAAAAGCCAGCACTTCTATTGACGCGTCGTCGGGAAGAGCAAATCCTCAAAATATTTTTCCCACTTACCGTCTTTGAGTTGCTCGCCATACTCGTGAAAAGCTCCTTCAGCAGTGCGCTCAAAGATTAATCTTCGTTCTGGGTTAAAATACACTACAAACTGATTATCGATTAATTCGCCTTTAAATTGGGAAGAGCGATTTTTAGTAAAGGGTTGGTAAAAATAACTTCCTTCATCCTTTTTGTACCCAATAATGGTGTGGAGTTTTAATGAAGGAGAATCTAGGTCTATCGTAATGAGGTCTCCATCTAAGATATATTGCACTTTCTCGTGAGCGATAACGACCTTAGTCTTTTTACCATTTTCAAAACCGGCAGATTCCCCTTTCCAATTGCCTACGATAAAAGAAAGTTTAGCTAGTGCCTCTTTTTCGGTTTGTTGTGCTCCTAAAAATGAACTCGAAGAAATACTCATAAGTACAAAGAAAAGAAAACTATTTTTTAAGGTGATATATTGTTTCATAAGATATGTTCATTTAGTACTTCCAGAAATATTGCACAACCTTCTTTTATTTCTTCTTCCGAAATCGTAAGTGGTGGCGTGATGCGTATCGCTCGTGACTCAAAGAGTAACCAGAATAAAATTAGACCTTTGTCTTGACATTTCAGGATAATTTGAGAGGCCATTTCGGCAGAGGGAACCATTACAGCTAGCATTAGGCCACGACCGCGTATTTCAGAAATTAAAGTATGTACGAGCAAAGACCGAATGAGCTTTTCTTTTTTTAAAGTTTCTTGAACAAGAGTACTTTCGGTAATTTCTTTTAAGGTAGCAAGTGCTGCTGCTGCAATCACTGGATGCCCACCAAAAGTGGTTATATGGCCCAACTTAGGATTGTCTGATAGGAGCGTCATTCTTTCGCGTGAAGCGGTAAAAGCACCTATAGGCATACCGCCACCAAGACCTTTACCCGTTACGAGAATATCAGGGGCAACCTCATAATGCTCAAAACCCCATAGTTTTCCTGTACGGCCCACTCCAGGTTGTATTTCATCAAGAATAAGTAGAGCACCTACTTCTTTACATCGCTGCTTTACTTTTGTAAGAAAATTGTTTGTAGGCTCTATAAATCCTGCGCCGCCTTGTATAGTTTCTAATACGACTCCAGCTGTTTTTTCTGTGATTTGTTTAAGACTAGATGGATCATTAAATTGTATAAAACCTACATCTCCTATGCCCGGCATAAATGGTGCTTTGCGTTCGTTGTGACTCATTAAGCTTAAGGCACCATACGTATTACCGTGGTAGGCATCTCGGGCAGCAATAATCTGAGAACGACCCGTGACACGACGTGCTAATTTTATAGCCCCGTCTATGGCCTCGGTTCCAGAATTTACCAGATAGGTACTATCCAATCCTTCAGGAAGGTGTTGTGCCAATAATTTACTTAATGCAATAGGTTTTTCCTGAGCATATTCTCCATAAACCATCACATGAAGGTACTGATCTAATTGCGCTGTAATGGCTTGTTTTACCTTAGGATGCTGATGTCCCAAACTACAGGCCGAAACACCTGCGACAAAATCTAGATATTCTTTTCCGTCTACGTCATAAATATAAGAACCTTCTGCACGAGCAACCTCCATTGTAAGTGGGTGAGGAGTGGTTTGTGCTTGATATTTGAGAAAGTCTTTTTTCACGAAAGTGCATTAATTATCCTTATTTTTTTTGAGTGTGCCTGTGCCGTATTTTTTTTGATATTCTTGCTGTTGGGCAGCCGCGTTATTGTTATTGATTACGGATTCTCGCTCTTCTATGAGTGCGGCTTCTTGGGAGGTGGTCCCTATAGGTTGTTCGTCTTCTTTGCGTGACGAAAGATCTTCCTGCGTAAGTTCCGAAAAACTAGGACTATTGCTATCTTGACTATCCTCCGGTTTGGCAAAAAAGTCTTCATCTATTTTAGGCAGCGGTATTCCTTTTATTTTTGTTAATTGAAATGGGGCTTCTCCCTTAAAAATATCTTCCTTACTCAACAAGCGTTCGTCTCCACGCCAGTTAAAATCTTGTAATTCCTGAGGCTGTTCTAACCATTGAGATTCTGGCCAGATGTCGCCGCCAGGATTTTTATATTTAATCACTTCATCTATCGCTTTTTCAACAAAAGTGATGGAGATAGAGGCAGATTTACTTTTGTCAATCCCTTGTAACTTGCCCGTTTCTTCTCGAATGTAAATAACGCTCTCCGCATTATTTTCTATATCTACTTTTTCCAATTCGTTGTCATCATCAAAAAAACCAAGGAGGTATTGTCCTTTTATCTGATTGTATCCCGAGATACTATCTTTTTGGATAATAAAGGAATTGTCAAAAACCTTTAGTGTGTCTATTTTTTCGGTTACTGTATTGCTAATGAGATGAATACTATCTCCAGTAATCTGACTCTCATCACTCCATAAAATAGGACGATTAATCATTTGAGTTAATCCCGTTTTCTGATTTACGTGTATGGAGTCACACTTACCACTTAAATCACTTTTATAAAGTTTGACATTATAATACCCTCGTACAATGCGATTTTCTGGTTTGCCAGTAACAATAAGTTTATCTCCGTGTATATATACAGAGTCTTGTTGCTCTACCGTAATAGCCACGGCGCGTTGCGTAATAAATACAGAGTCTTTATCACGATACACCTCTGCATAATGTCCTTTAATAAGGCTACTATTAAGAGTGTCTTTTACTCTAATATTGTTTGTAGCACTAGCAAAGTTAGTAGGCCTATCAAAGTATAGGCTATCTCCAAAAACCTGCCTATTATCGTAATCGATTCTAGAGTTTTTTACAAAATATCCATTATCGTTTTTTGTATCATAAAATCCGCGTTCACAATACACCGTAGAAGAATCACTCACTATAGTGGTAGGGCCATATAGATAAGCGTGTTCGTTCTTGCTATAAAAATCCAATTGCTCACTGTTAATCACATATTGAGGGTTGACAACCTCTACATCATTTATAAAGGAAATTTTATCATTTTCTATATAGTAGCGACCTATTCTGCTGGTAATAGTGCTATTAGGCGAGGTTACCGTACCGCCACTTCTGTAATAGGCTTGTTGCTTATTACGATCAAAATACATGGTGTCTGAAGTAACCGTAGTCGTATCCTTTTTAAGCCAGACCTTACCGCGAGCATAAGCAAATTTTGTATCACCGCGATATTCGGCATATTGACTGCGCATGGCTACAGAGTCTCCTTGTCTTATTTTAACGTCGCCTATGGCTTTTACAAAGTTTTCTTCTTTATAATGAAAAGCTAGATTACACCACATCTCGATACCTTCGTGCTCAATAAAAACCTGATTACTGGTTTTATTCATTATGAGCGCCCCGGGATATTTTTCTTCGTCAATACGAGTTACATCTGAGGTGATGTTAATCTCTTTGCGTTCTTGTGCATGGCCTAAACCTAGTGCTAGGAGCAGTATTGCGGATAAGAACGCTTTCGCAAACCTGCCTCGCCGGCAGGCAGGAGCGTTAAAAGAAAAAATAAATCTAGCAGTATAAAAGCTCATTTTAACAAAAATAACCAAAAAGAAAACGGCAACCGTTAAGAGTATCTCAAAAGGGATGCCGTTTCTATTAAAGCTTTGTGAATTTTATCTATGTATCGTTTGTGTACGATCAGGTCCTACAGAAACAATTTTTATAGGGGTTTCCAGTTCTTTTTCTAGATAGTCTATATATTCATTAAGTGTTTCCGGTAATTGAGATGCTTCTGTCATCCCGGTTAAGTCTTCGCTCCAGCCACTCATCTCTTTGTACACTACATCCACATTTTCTGGCTCGATATTATAGGGGAGATGATCAATTTCTTGCCCTTTATATGTATATGCCGTACATACTTTAAGGGTGTCAAAACCGGAGAGCACATCTCCTTTCATCATCATAAGTTGTGTTACTCCGTTTACCCGTACTGCATACTTAAGCGCTACAAGATCTAACCAACCGCAACGTCTAGGCCGTCCCGTTGTGGCTCCAAACTCGTTACCTACACGACCCATTGTCTCTCCTGCTTCATCAAAAAGTTCTGTAGGAAAAGGGCCAGAACCTACACGTGTAGTATAAGCCTTAAAAATTCCAAAAACTTCACCTATTTGATTGGGAGCAACACCTAATCCTGTACAGGCACCTGCTGCCGTAGTGTTAGAAGACGTAACATAAGGATAGGTTCCAAAATCTATATCAAGCAAAGATCCCTGAGCTCCTTCAGCGAGAATCGTCTTTCCAGATTTCTGAGCTTGATACAAATACTCTTCTGAGTCTATAAAAGTTAACGACTTTAGTACTTTTACGGCAGCAAAAAATTCTGTCTCTAATTCCTCAAGGTCATAATCTATTTTAGCATCATAATAATTAATCATTGTAAGATGCTTGTCTCTTAATGCACTGTATCGTTCTTTCCAGTCTGCCAGTTCTAAATCCCCTACACGTATCCCATTGCGACCTGTTTTGTCCATATAAGTAGGTCCTATCCCTTTTAAAGTAGAGCCTATTTTGGCCTTGCCTTTTGAAGCTTCGGAGGCAGCGTCTAATAATCTATGTGTAGGTAATATTAAATGCGCTTTACGCGAAATAATAAGTTTGCTCTTATAATCCAATCCTTCAAACTTATCTAGATTGTCTAACTCACGTTTAAAAATTACGGGATCTATCACTACGCCATTTCCTATTACATTCATAGCATTATCGTGAAAAATTCCAGAAGGGATTGTATGTAAAACGTGTTTTATACCGTCAAATTCGAGCGTATGCCCTGCGTTGGGTCCACCTTGAAAACGAGCTATTATATCATAGTTTTTTGTAAGGACGTCTACAATTTTACCTTTTCCTTCGTCTCCCCATTGGAGCCCTAGTAGTAAGTCTACTGCCATTCGTAACGTTAATTAGTGGTGTTCTTTTTTCCGTAAAAATAGAGAGAGTGTTTGTCTATAGTGATATCAAAAACTTCTTCTATCGTTTTTTTAATTGATTGTATTCTAGGGTCACAAAACTCGATAACCTCACCGGTATCCGTTAAGATTACGTGGTCATGTTGTTTGTCAAAATAAGATTTTTCATATTGAGCTTGACTCTGCCCAAACTGATGTTTACGCACCAGACCACATTCTAATAATAATTCTATCGTATTGTAAAGTGTAGCTCTACTTACACGGTAGTTTTTATTCTTCATATTGATATATAAAGACTCTATATCAAAATGGTCATCATGGGTATAGATTTCCTGCAAGATGGCGTATCTTTCAGGTGTCTTACGATGTCCTTTTTCTTCTAGATAAGATGTAAAAACATTTTTTACAACCTCTTGATCTTTATTTATGGTAGCTTTTAAACTCATGTTTATGCTCAAAGAATCAAAGTTACGGAATTAAACGCGCGTGACTTTGTCAATTCCATTGATTTTTTTAAGGTTATTTATTAACTTATCAAGATGCGTTTTAGTTTGAACAACCACAGTAATATTCCCTTTAAAAATGCCACCATTTGTAGTAAAACTTATTCCTTTGATATTTACTTCCATATGATCAGAAATTACTTTGGTTACTAGGTTTACAAGTCCCAAATTATCTATACCTGTAAGTTTTATTTCAACAGTATGACCTTGAGCACTTGAGTCTATCCATTTTGCCTGAATTATACGATAGGCATATTTACTTCTAAGATCTATGGCATTGGGACAGTTATTTTTATGTACTTTAATTCCCTCATTTATAGTTGTAAAACCAAAAACTGGGTCACCAGGTATAGGGTTGCAACATTGTGACATGGAGAAATCTAATTTCTGTTCTTCTACACCAAAAACTAGAGCGTCATATTTATTAGTAATCTCCTCTTTTGAAATATTTTCTGAAGGAGAAGGTTTTCTAATTTTATTTTTAATAAAACTCATGAAGACATTACTGCGTTGTGCAGCAAATTCTTTAATCATTTTATTATCTATGGTACCTATTCCCACACGATAAAATAAATCTAAGCTTGTATTCAGTTTAAAATACGATACGAGTTCATTAATTGATTTCTCATTTAATTGTATTTTCTGAGATTTTAATTTTCGCGCAAGCGTTGCTTTCCCGTCATCTGCAATGGTTTTCTTTTCTTCTTTAAGCGATGATTTTATTTTAGAACGTGCTCTTGCTGTGGTAGCATAGTCTAGCCAGTTATTGGTAGGTCTGGCGTGCTCAGAAGTCATAATTTCTACTTGATCACCACTTTTTAATTCTTGACTTAAGGGGACTAATTTTCCGTTTACGCGAGCGCCTCGTGTACGCATTCCGACCTCTGTATGTACGCTAAAAGCAAAATCTAAGGGTGTTGCCCCTTTAGGTAACGATTTTAATTCTCCTTGTGGTGTAAAAACAAAAATCTCTTTGTTATAAAGATTAAGTTTAAAGTTTTCTACAAAATCTACTGCACTCGTATCAGGATTATCTAAAGCTTCTTGTAATCTATTAATCCATTCATCCAAGCCAGAATCACCGTCATCACCTTGTTTGTATTTAAAGTGAGCGGCATAGCCTTTTTCTGCAATTTCATGCATACGATCAGATCGTATCTGAACTTCTACCCATCTTCCTTTAAGACCCATAACAGTTATGTGAAGTGCCTCATAACCCGTAGTTTTAGGTGAGGAAATCCAATCTCTAAGTCGGGTAGGATTAGGTCTAAAATGATCTGTTACAATTGAGTATATTTTCCAGGCTATAAATTTCTCATTAGCCGAATCACTTTTGTAAATAATCCTAATGGCAAATTTGTCATATACTTCATCAAAGGTGACGCCTTGGTCGAGTATTTTACGACGTATGCTATAAATAGACTTAGGACGGCCTTGGATATTAC
>CAZXMY010000120.1:0-6987 GCA_964641325.1 uncultured Flavobacteriaceae bacterium
TATAAGGTTCTCTTTCATCTGGTGTAGAATGGAAGAAATTATGTTCCATCCAGTACGAATACCACTTGTTTTCTACCTGTGAAGCGTCATATTTTGAGGCAATGTTCATAGTTTGGTCTGATTATTGTCTTTGTAAGAGTACAAAAGTAAAGATAACAGTAGGATTTAGAAATTAAGACGATGTATTTTTCGAGTTTATCGATAAACAGCATTAAGTTAGGATTGTTAACATCATTTTTTGGTCAGACTTACAATTCTACCTACATTTATAGTCCTCAAAATATGTAATTATGAAAAAATTAGTTTTATTGTTTATTGCCGGTATGATGTCTTTAAGTATATCTGCACAGGAAAAGAAAGCCGGAATTGAATTTGAAACGGATGTTGTAGATTATGGTGAAGTAGCTCACGGTTCTGATGGTGTGCGTAAGTTTAAATTTACAAATACTGGAGATGACGTATTAATTATAGCAAGAGTGTATTCTTCTTGCGGTTGTACGATACCTAAAAAACCAGAAGCTCCTATTCAACCTGGAGAGACTGGAGAGATAGAAGTAAAGTATGATACAAAGCGAGTAGGACCTATCCGTAAAACCATTACCGTGTATTCTAACGCCTCAGAAGTGCCTCAGGCATTAAAGATTAAAGGAACCGTATTACCCGAAGCTAAAGATGGTAAGTAAAGTACTTTGATACAAAAATATGGAGCCACCTTTTAGGGTGGCTTTTTTATTTTAGCCTTGTTTCTTTTTTCTGTTTTGAAGCATACCAAATACCAATATTAATTTGCATTTTTGTACAGCAAAAAATAAAACGTATGCCATCTATTTCTAAAAAAGGGCAATCGATGCCTCAGTCTCCCATCAGAAAATTAGTGCCTTTTGCAGAGGCAGCAAAAAAGAGAGGTGTTCAAATACATCATCTTAATATAGGACAACCCGATATTAAAACGCCTTCTCAAGCATTAGACGCTGTACGAAAGACAGAAATAGAAGTACTTGCCTATTCTCATAGTGCTGGATTTGTATCCTACAGAGAAAAACTGGCTCAATACTATAAGAAACGGGATATAGCCGTAAGCCCATCAGATATTATTGTAAGTACTGGAGGCTCTGAAGCCCTATTATTTGCAATGGGAAGTATTACAGATCCAGGTGATGAGATTATTATACCCGAACCTTTTTATGCCAATTATAATGGCTTTGCCACAGCAAATGGCGTAAAAGTAGTTCCTGTAATTTCTACACTAGAAGAAGGCTTTGCCTTGCCACCTATTTCAGAATTTGAAAAACAGATAAGTGAGCGTACAAAGGCTATCGTTATTTGTAATCCTGGCAATCCTACAGGCTATTTATACTCTAAGGAAGAAATAGAGCAACTAGCCGTTTTGGTAAAGAAACACGATTTGTTTCTTATTGCGGATGAGGTATATCGTGAGTTTGCTTATGATGGCTTACAACATCATTCGGTGATGTCACAAAGAGATATAGACCAACATACGATAATGATAGATTCGGTTTCTAAGCGTTATTCTATGTGTGGCGCGCGAATAGGATGTATCGTTTCTAGAAATAAAGAGGTTATTGCTACGGCTATGAAATTTGCGCAGGCGCGATTGAGTCCGCCTACATTTGCACAGTTAGCTGCCGAAGCCGCATTGGAGACGCCTGAGGAATATTTCACGCAAGTGATACAAGAATATGTATCAAGACGCGATACTTTAGTGGCTGGATTGGAAGAGATTCCTGGTGTAAAAGTCGCCAAACCCAAAGGTGCTTTTTACTGCATCGCAGAGTTGCCCGTTGCAAACGCCGACCATTTTGCACAGTGGTTACTCGAGGAGTTTAACCTAAACGGAAAAACAGCAATGGTCGCGCCAGCCGCAGGATTTTATTCTAGCGATGGCGTAGGTTTAAACCAAGTGCGTATCGCTTATGTGTTAGAAGAAGAAGCTTTACAAGAAGCCGTACAAATTATAAAAGAAGCACTCACGCAATACAAAGGATAGAGGATGAAAAAGGACGTTTCTTTACAGTCGTATACTACGTTTGGGATAGACGTCAAGGCCTCGGGATTTATTGCGGTAACATCATTCAAACAGCTGGAAGAACTCTTGGTGTTGGACCAAGATTATTTTGTGTTAGGTGGCGGCAGTAATATGTTGCTCACACAAGATATTAAGCAAACCGTTTTGCATATCGCCTTAAAAGGCTACGAAATCATAAACCAAGATTTTGCTCAAGACGAACTCCTTCTTAAAGTGGCTGCTGGCGAAAACTGGCACGACTTTGTCCTGTATTGTATAGACCATAATTATGGTGGTGTGGAGAACCTTTCGCTCATTCCCGGTAATGTAGGCACAGCACCTATTCAGAATATTGGCGCCTACGGCGTAGAGCTCAGAGATGTTTTTCATTCTTGCGAAGCCCTTTCTAGAAAGGATGGTAGTTTGAGAATATTTTCGCTGGAAGACTGCGAGTTTGGCTATCGCGATTCTATTTTTAAAGGAGAATTAAAGGATAAATATATCATCACTTCAGTGACGTTTAGATTGACAAAACGTGCCCATAAAATCAATACCGCTTATGGTGCAATTGCCGATACGCTTGCCGCGAAAAGCATAAGCAATCCTACCATTAAAGAGGTGTCTGATGCTGTAATTGCCATAAGACAATCCAAACTTCCTGACCCAAAAGAAATAGGCAATAGCGGAAGTTTTTTTAAGAATCCAACCGTTAATCAGGCGACCTTTACCGCCTTGCGCAAACAGTTTCCAGAAATCCCTTATTATCCTATTGCCTCAGATGTGATTAAAATTCCTGCAGGCTGGTTGATAGAAAACGCAGGTTTTAAAGGAAAGCGTTTTGGAGATGCTGGCGTACACGAGAAGCAAGCCCTTGTTCTTGTGAATCACGGCAATGCTTCGGGAGAAGAGATATGGGATTTGGCGTTAAAAATTCAAGCGACCGTTAAGGAACGTTTTGGCATCATGATTACGCCAGAAGTGAATGTTTTTTAGGGTGTGTTTTTATATAATCAATTAGAAACCAAAATTGATAAAAACAAATTACAAATCGAAAATCGGAAAAGAATTTACTCATTCTTTAGGTTCGAAAAGGATATCGGAATTACTATATGAAATTGATATTTATGATAAATTATCTATTTCATTTGATAAATCTGAAGGAGGAAGAATGGGACTATTTGTACCTGGTTTTAATTTGAGATATTTAAAAGGAAGCTCGAAAGAATTACTTGACTTTAGGACAATTATCGTAGGTATTTATTCATCAGTAGCTGACAAGTGGTTTATAAACCTTAAACCTGTTGCTGTTGCTGAAAACAAAAAAATTAAACCATTTCTAATTGAAATCGGAATTCCAGTTTTGCGCAAATGGTTTGAATCTGAAAAACCTGAAAGTTGGTATTCAGGACATCGGTATTATCAAATCGGAATTAACCAAAATCTGACTGAATATTGTATTCTGGAAACCCGAAACGATTTAGTAATTGATAAAAAAATAGTAAAAATAACTGGGCCTAAAAATGTATAACAGCAACTTCAAGTCTCAGTACTTAATCAAAAAACCCTAACTTGAATTGCATAACGGAAAGTTATCCTTCATTTGAGCATTTATGAAAAAAGTACTTCCTATACTTCTAATTTTCTTATTTGCAGGATGTGGTAGTAAATACCAAAGGAATCATTCAGAATATACCGAACAAGAAATAACAGAAAGAGCAAAGGTATATTTTGGATATGATTTTGACTTTAGGAATACAGGCAATGACTATATTGTTGACGGTAGAAAAATATCCTATGACGAAATTAAAAATGTCTTGGCAAGCTTTAAGGAAACGGATTATCGTAAAATAAACTTTGATAAAATTGATTGTACGCCAATAAACAATAATCAAGATTGTGGAACACTTTTAAAAATTGACACTAAGTTGTTTGTTCAAACTAAACAGGAAAAAAGATTAATCCTTGAGCAAATCAAAAAATTATATGATGAAGCGTATTCTTCGGGAGTTATAATTCGTGATGTGGATATGTGTCCGAAATGTAAATTAGTTACTATCAATGGAAAATCATATCAAGCAAGAGAGGCAAGAACAGAATTGAATAAAATTAGTACTGAGAATATTGAATATATAGCCGAATATAATAAACCATTAAACCCCTATTTTTTTGGTTATAGTGGCAAAGCCGGTTGGATACAAATTTGGACAAAATAAATGTTAGAACTAAAATTTATCTATATATGATCAGGTTGTAAAACAGTTGAAAATAAAGAAATCTGACAAATAAATTTGAAGAAAGAGAAATCAATATATGAAAAAATAACAACTGGAATTGGAATTCTATTGAGCGGATTTTATGCGTTTTTCGGACTCTCTGAATTTTATAAAATTGGGGTTTTGAAACAAATCGAATTTTATCCCTTTGGAGGAGAAGGGCCTGTTCCATATTATTATCGAACTGCCATACTTTACTCGTATGTGAATCTGACTTACGGAATAGCTTTTGGAACTATAGTCGGAATCGCAATTTGGAATTGGAAAAAGAATAAAATAAGTGGATTTACAACTTTCGGACTGACCATCATTTTGATTTTAATACAATTTTTTCACGGCTGGGCGGAATGAAAAACATGTGGTAACAAAGATGTATTACCGCGATTAGGGCGTCCCAAGCTTCGTGAGACTTCGTCCGAATCCGCTCGGAATTGATGACGCTAGTGCTTCACCGAAAAACACTAATTTAAGGCTCGTAACTGACGGTTATACTAAAACCGTTATAAATCATTTGATGAAACGCAACTTCTGGAATATAATTTTGATTTTCAATCTATTGTTAGGTTGTCACACTGGCAATACATTAGACGGGAATTACTCTACTTGTATTGAAGGAGAATATATTGAAATTTATTTCAACAAAGACTCTATGAGAGTTGCATCAGAAAACGTTTGGGTTGGATTATCAGAATGGAGAAAAATTGAGATTATAAATGACACTCTCTACTTTGAAACATTTGGAGAATGGAAAGATCAATCGAGCGCGAAAATCAGATACCTTGGAATGAATAATGCTGAATTAAGTTTTTTGGAAACAGATGGAATACTTAATTTGAAACAAATGAATGTTAAACTGACTTTTAAAGATTCATTAAAATTTTGGAAAGGATTTAAAAATAGAATGAATAATAAAAAATGTATATAAAAAACATTATTCAACAATATATCGCAGCAACTTCAAGTTTAAGTACTTAATCAAAAAACACTAACTTGAATCCTCTAACGGACAATTAATCAATACCATCACAAAAACCCTTTTCTTGAAACCCTTTATAGAAAAACATATCGTAGAGTTATTAGCCGCCAGAGATGAGCGTGCGATAAGTCTGTTGTATGACCACTATGCAGATGCCCTTTATGGCGTGGCGCTCAAGGTAACTAAGGATGAGGTGATGGCTAAAGATGTCTTGCAGGAGTCCTTTGTGAAAATCTGGAAAAAGGCAGGCAATTACGATGCTTCTAAAGCTAGATTATTTACATGGCTTTTTAGAGTGGTACAAAACACGGCTATAGATGCGGTGCGCAAAAGACAAAGAAAACAGACCAAAGAAGTCCGTAATAATGATTCTAACGTATATCATATACCCACGACGCAGTTGGCTATAGACCATATAGATTTAAAAAAGCATACAACGAGTCTGGAAGAAAAATATAGAGTAGTCATAGACGCTCTATTTTTTCAAGGAATGACACAACAAGAAGCGAGCGACGAACTCAACATACCTTTGGGTACTGTAAAGTCTAGATTAAAAATAGGTTTACGGGAGTTGCGCAAGATTTTTGGGATGATGATTATTGTATTAATGTTATGAGTGAAAGAGTACAACTTTTTTTAGAAGGCGATTTGCTAGAGCGTTACCTTATGGGAACCACATCTCCTATGGAGTCACAGGAAGTAGAGCACTATATCCAGAAATATCCGGAGGTAAAGAATACCTATATCCAATTACAAGAAAACCTAGAGGAGTATGCCAGTTCGTATGCTGTACCAGCGCCACAAGGTCTTAAGGAAGACATAGTAAAAGAGTTGCGTACGAAGCCTCGCCCTACAATGCCATTTCTAGCGATTACGGCTTGTGTCGCTGCCGCTTTTTTTGGAGTAATGACCTTTATGATTTTTAGACAAAATCAAGAACTACTTAAAGACAGGCAACTTACTAGCACCCTTATAGAACAACTTAATGACGATATTGTTTCTAACAGAAACTCCTTACATTCTGTAGAAGAGCAGTTTATGATACTCAATAATACAGCTACAGAGAAGTATGTCTTGCGAGGGAATCAACAAGCTCGGGAATTAGAGACTGTAGCTTATGTAAATTTTCTCGAAAAGAAATCCTATGTAAATGTGGTAAGCTTACCCGAATTAGCCGAAGAGCAAGTGTATCAAATGTGGGCAGAGGTAGATGGTGATCTCGTGCCATTAGATATATTAAAAGTCTCTAAGGACAATCTTGTTGAGATACCTTATGAGGAACAAATGGCGAGTCTAAACATTACCATTGAACCCAAAGGAGGAAGCAAAGAAACCTCTACAGACAATGTCGTGGCAAATATTAAATTTGACCAATAAACACAGGAGTTTGTGTTTTTTTTAGCATTACCAAAATGAGAATCTTTGTATCTTTGCACAAAGCATTCCTATGAAATTACTTCTTCTTACTCTAGCGCTATTAGGACTTGCCGTTGCGGGCATTGCCATAAAATTATGGGCAAAAAAGGATGGTGAATTTGCAGGTACCTGTGCGAGTCAAAATCCCTTTTTAAATAAAGACGGAGAGGCTTGCGGAATGTGTGGCAGACTGCCTTCTGAGATGGGGGATTGCTCTAACGAAAAATAGACTCAGCACTTGGAGTCTATAATTCTGTTTCTCTTTTACATTTTTATTGGGGTAACAATTGTAAATG
>CAZXMY010000121.1:0-6942 GCA_964641325.1 uncultured Flavobacteriaceae bacterium
AATATCTACCTTCTATATTTAGCTCACAAATATTAACATTTGCAACGTGATTAACTGTAGCATCAAAAGAAAAATCCGTAAGAATCCAATCTACATTATCAATTCGTATTGCACCTGCAAAAGGTTGATCATTAATCGTAACCTCACCCTGCACGTTGAACAGTCTTCCTAAACCCAATTCAAATCGATCAATTACTCGCTCTCCCAAAGGCAAATCATTACCTATTACAAAAATCTCACCAAATTCTTGTATCACATTTAAATCATCATCAACGATATCATAAAAAAAAGTTTCCCCATTTGCTAGGGCTACGGTTATATCACTCTGCACCGTGCTAGTTTCTTCTTCATTATCATCGCTAGAACAAGATAAAAGTAGAGTTGCGACAAAAATTGTAAAGAATAAAAAATGTGTTTTCATGATAAAATTTATGTTGGTATATCATCACATCGTATGCAAATGAAAATGTCATCCATGAATTTGGACTTTTTACATCTTTAATTGTAAAACAATTATTTGATGGCGGTATCCTTAATCTTCTAGGTAGCCTACAGTTTTTTGGTAGAAACTTGTACTATATTAGATTCGTGATTGATATGATATAGCATTGCTGCTTTATATAATAACTTTATAACTGGCATATAATAAATCTGCAATACTACTTCTTTTATTCAGTCGTATTTTAAGTTTGTTATTTTTCAAAAAAATAAAAAGGAGGCATATGCTTTCGCGAAAGCATAAAAAAACAAATATCTTCTATTTCGCTTTACTAATAAGAACACTTACCGCATTCCCTCCAAAGCCTACAGCATTAATTAATATCGTATTTAGTGCTTTAGGACCCGTAGCCTCTTTTAGGTAAGAAACGCCTATAAAGGTTTGCTCTTGAAGCATTTTTACTGCGAGTTCAAGGTTAAGCATTCCGCTTGCGCCAAAGGTGTGTCCTACCTTCCATTTATTGGTAGTAAGTAAGGGCAATTCTTCTCCAAAAACAGTTTTTACAGCTTCCATTTCGGCCATATCGCCTTTTATGGTACCAGGAGCATGCATCACAATGGCATCAATATCTTTTACAGCGGTGCTGCCTAATGCCATTTTCATGGACTTCTGAAAGCATATACCATCTTCCGACAAGGATACTGCGTGATCCAACTCCTCTGTAGCATATCCTACGCCAGTAATGTAGGCAAGTGCGTTCTTTTTCTTTCCTGTCTCAAGGCAGGCCATTCCCGCTCCCTCACCAAGAACCATTGTATTTTTCTTTTTAAATAAATTTAAGGCTTGTGATGGGTAAGCAGAGGCAGTCTCTTCTTGTGGGGTAAGTTTCATCGCTCTCATTTGAGCAATTGTATAAGGCGTAAGCGCCGCTTCAGATCCCCCTACAAGAAATTTATCAATCATTCCAGATTGTAACCAAGCCACTCCATTTAATAGAGCGTGCAAGGATGTACTACAGGTTATAGAATGTGAGATTTCCGGTCCTTCACTTTTAAGATCTTGTGCGACCCAAGATGAGATATTACCTAGTGTGGTAGAAGGTGATGTTTGCGTAGGTACAATAGATCTTTTTGTAAATGCTTCGTAAGATTTTTCAAATAATTGTGTTGCTCCTCGAGAAGATCCCACATTAATCCCAAAACGGCCATCAGTCCAGCCTGCCTCATTTACTGCTTTTCTTGCCGCAACTATTGCATACAGCACAGATGGGTCTAGACGCTCGTACTTTGCGTTTTCCTTGCGCAAATTGTTTACGAGTTCCTTGCCCTTTGTTGTAATAGCAGCTGCGTAAGCCTCTAGATCTTCATCCCAAGAAAGGAAAGCTTTTTTTTCTAAATATACCTGCCATTGTTCTTGGGGAGTAGTCCCTAATGGAGAAATGGAGCCAAGTCCTGTGATTGCTATAGGATTTTTCAAACGAGTTATGATATTTATTCAAAAATACGCTTTCGCGAAAGCGTATAAAATTTTACGCCCTTTTTTATTACAATAATTAGTAACAAATCCTATTTTAGACTACTTATAACTAATCAAAAACTGCAAATGGACGATCATATAAAACAATCCTGGTGGAAACGCAACTGGAAATGGGCGGTACCCGTAGGTGGATGCCTTACTATTATCATATTATTTATTGCATTATTAGCTGCTGGAATTTTTGGTGTGTCTAAGATGTTTACGGGTTCTGCACCCTATGCATATGCTTTAGAACAAGCGCAAAACAATGAGCAAGTCCAAGAATTACTAGGAGAACCTATTAAGACAAATGGTATTATGCAAGGAAGCATAAATTTTTCTAATGGCGATGGAGAAGCAGATATACGTATTCCCATAAAAGGCCCTAACGGAAAAGGGAAAGTTTATGTCGTTGGTGAGAAACGCAATGACATCTGGACGTATACAGAACTTGAAGTGCGTATCAATGAAAATAATGAAGTCATTAATCTGCTAGATGAGGGTTTACACGACATTGAGTCGCTAGATCACTAAAAGCGCTTCAAAGCCGCTTCTAAAGTAGCATATATTTTATCCAACTGTGCATTTGTAGTAACCAAAGGCGGCAATACATAAACCGTATTGCCCAGCGGTCGGAGGCATACCCCTTTTTCCAAAAAGAACTTGTAGAGCTGTTTGCGCAGCTCTCCATACCGTTCCATTGTGGTGTCCAATTCTAAAGCGAGAATGATGCCTTTTACACGTACATTTTTTGCTTTAGGGTTGTTAGATAACGCTTTCGCGAAAGCGCTATGCTTCTCATTAATACGTTTCTTATTTATTTCCATTTCCTCAGAAACAAGCAAGTCTATACTCGCACTTGCAGCAGCGCACGCCAGTGGATTTGCACTATAGGTATGTGAATGCATAAAGCCTTTGTGCACGGCATCATCATAAAAAGCATCAAAAATTTTCTGAGCGCAGGTAGTAAGACTCATAGGCAATAAACCTGCCGTAAGCGCTTTACTCAAACACATTATATCTGGCAAAGTATCCATTTGGGAGGATGCAAAATGAGTTCCTGTTTTACCAAAACCTGTCATTACCTCATCTGCAATAGTGATAATATCGTGGGCTTGGCATTTCTTTAAAATGGCATCTAACCCCAAAGCACAATGCATCTTCATTCCCGCAGCACCTTGCACAAGCGGTTCATATACAAAAGCTGCACAATCGTGATTGGCAATAATATCATCCAATTGGGCTAGCACTTGGTCTGTCCTATTTTCTTGCGGCGTTGGGATGCGATAAACGCTTAGTAAATGTTCTTGAAAAGGGCCATTGTAAACAGATAGTCCGCTGGCCGACATCGCTCCAAAAGTGTCGCCATGAAACCCATCTTCAAAAGCAATAAGAACATTGCGCTTCTGGCTCTTGTTATGATGGTATTGCAACGCCATTTTTATGGCTGCTTCTACCGCGGTCGAGCCATTGTCGTTAAAGAACATTTTGGCTTGATTTTTAGGCAGAATCTTAAATAGTTTTTCGGCGAGATCTGTAGCAGGTTTATGGGTAAACCCCGTAAAAACGACTTGATCTAGTTGCTGCATTTGCGCACTCACCTTCTCTAGAATATACGGATGGCAATGCCCAAAAATAGCAGTGTACCAGGAGGCAATCCCATCTATGTACTCAATACCATCTTCGCTATAAAGCATAGCTCCTTCTGCCCTGACAATAGGTATAGGTGCATCGCTTGTTTTGTGTTGTGTTAAGGGATGCCAGATGTATTTACTGTCTGTTTTTAATGTACTCATAAAGCAAAGGCAGCTTGATGGATTTTAGATAAAGTGCACTCTTAGGCAAATGTAAAACTTCTAGGCTGAGTTGTAAGTGTGATTCTGAATCAAGTTCAGAATGACGTTAGATTATCTGCAAATCTATCCGCATATTCTCGTATTACATTCTGATCGAAATAAGGTTCTTCATCAATACGCCCTATAATGGTGACACCTGCCATTTTAGTAATAATAGACTCTGTAGTAGGATGCTCTTCTCCCGAAAAAATAATGGCAATATTTTCCAATCCTCTTTGCTTTAAGGTTTCGATAGTCATTAGGGTATGATTAATACTGCCTAGATAATGTCTAGAAACCACAATAATCTTATCCTCTGGATGAATGAGGTCTATTATCGTTTCTGTGTCGTTAAGTGGCACGAGTAATCCGCCAGCGCCTTCTATCACTAGCGTATTCTTAGTTTTAGGGCGTTTTATTTTTGAAACTGCTACTTCTACACCATCTATTGCTGCCGCTGCATGCGGACTCATAGGAGTATTTAGGGCATAGATATTATCGTGATATTGCGATATATCATTAGCCACTAAATTCTTCACTTTATGCGTATCCGAATTATCGAGTTCTCCAGCTTGTACTGGCTTCCAATAATCTGCTTGCAGCGCTTCTGTGATGATAGCAGCTGCAACTGTTTTGCCTACTTCTGTTGAGATTCCTGTTATGAAATACGTCTTAGTCATGACCTCCAAGTTCGGTTTGTAATAGTTCCAACACCTCGTGCAGCTGCTCCTTTGTATTATAGCTATGGATACAGAAGCGCAATCTTTCGGAACCTTCAGGAACCGTAGGTGATAAGATAGGTTTTAGGTCGTAGCCTTTGTCTTTTAGCTTTCGCGAAAGCGCTTTTACCCTATCTACACCAGGAATAATAGCACATTGTATAGCAGAAACACTGGAAATAAAATAATTATCCATTCCAGTTCTTGGAATGTGACTTTTAAAAATATTGATGTTCTTCTTAAGGCGTCTCACATTTTCTACCATATGTGACGTTTCCATTGCTTCCAGCATCTGATAGAATGCTAAAATACTCGCAACAGTATGTGGCGGTAATGCTGTAGTATAGATAAATGAACGTGCAAAGTTGATGAGATACTGCTTTAGTGCATTACTTCCTAAAACAGCTGCCCCGTGAGATCCAGCGGCTTTACCAAAGGTTACAATTCTGGCAAACACACTTTCTGAAAGTCCATACAATTGTACTAAACCTTGTCCTTTTGTTCCTAAAACACCCATCGCGTGAGCCTCATCTACAATAAGACGTGCTCCATAAGTCGCACACAATTGGGTTATCGCCACGAAATCTGGAGAATCTCCATCCATAGAGAACACCGATTCTGTAACGACATACACTTCTTGAATTTGCTTTCTAACGTCCTCTTTTTGCTTGTCTCCCAGAAGCCCTCTCTGCCCTGTGGGCATCTCTCCCAGAGGCAGAGAATAATTGGAGTGTTTCATAAGAAGTTGGGAGAGGTGGTTGAGGCTGTTGTGCGTAAACTTGTATGCTTTTGCATCACTCATTTTGATACCGTCGCGTATACTCGCATGACTGTACTCGTCGTACAATATTACGTCTCCTCGCTGCGGCACGCTTTGAAAAAAACCTAGATTTGCCGTATAACCACTATTAAAAATAAGGGCGCTCTCACTTTCGTGAAAACGTGATACAGTTTCTTCCAAGGTATCGTATAAAGGATAATTTCCCGTAAGCAAGCGACTGCCTGTGGCGCCAGAAGTGCCTTGGGAGACTTCTTTTAAAATCTTGCGCGTGGCGGTTTGCAAAACTCTCGCCAGTGCTGGGTGATTTACGGCTCCTAAATAATCGTTAGATGAGAAGTCTATCCCATTATGAGAAGAAGGCAACTCACGTAGGGAATTAGTAGCCTGCCTTATCTGGATTTTTTGATATAGCTTATCTGGTAACACGAGACAAAGATAGGCAAGTGAGAAAAGTTTTTGATCGAAACAGAGAGAGGAAAAACATCATAGATAAATTCATATCAAAAAGAAGAAAAACAATTTTTATTATTGTTTATCAATAATTATTATATATTTGTTATCGTTAAACAATAATTATTATGAAAAATCTCAGTACGTTGAAAACTCTACTTAAAGTTTTCCATTTTATTTTATGGGCTTTATTTTACATGGCGGCTATCTTATTTATTAGTATGTTGTTTTATGGTGATAAACTCGAGGAATCCATACTCTCCAATCCTTTAGCCTATAATTTTGACGCTTGGGGAGTAAGGCTCTACTTTGGATCTATGCTGGTCCTATTTTTTCTATTTGCAAGCGGTGTCTCCATACTTAATAAAGGAACAGATAGTATCACGCCCATAGATCCTTTTCCGGAAAAGCCATTGCTTTATAAAAAGGCTGGAGCGTATTTTATTATTACAGGTATAGGCGCAATTGCTATTCAATTTTTGGGTCCGCTACTATTCATAAACGAATTACACCTAAGTATTGATTACACTTCATTAAGCGCATTTTTTATTGTGATCATAGGCCTGTTTTTTATCTTTTTTGGAGAAGCATTTTTACAGGCGAAGGCCCTACAAAAGGAAAACGATCTAACCATTTAAAATATAATCATGAAAAAATCACAACAACTTAAATGGCTTCTAAAGGCATTCTTTTGGGGACTTGTATTATCAGCAGGAGTCTCGGCTTTGTTTTTTATCAAATTTGCTTTCTTTAATGGAAAAGCATTAACGTTTTTAGGTTCTGATTCAAACACCAATGAGTTATGGATAGATATTTCTTGGAGCGGGTACAGTTTGATTTTTTCAATATTTCTTGCGTACGGAATTTTTCAACTAAAGAAAGCAAGTGTGAACTTCGAAACATCTCGTTACTTTTCTGATCTGGTCATTACACCTATCCGAAAAGCAGGGAATTGCTTTTTAATTCTTGGTGGAGTTCTTGTTCTATTTCATCTTACCACCTATTTTTTCGTTAGCTCGGTTTACTTTCTAATAATAGACACCATTTTGTTTTGTTATGCTTTTATTTTTGTAGTAGGTATATTCTTTCGATTTTTTGGAGACGCCTTTACAGAAGGAAAAGCATTAAAAAAAGAAAACGATCTAACCATATAAACGTATACTATGAAATTCTTTGGAAAAAAATCCTTCTCATCCATAATAT
>CAZXMY010000122.1:0-6885 GCA_964641325.1 uncultured Flavobacteriaceae bacterium
CCCTAAACCAGTGAAAGGAGATTGGAATGGATCTGGGATGCATGCTAATTTCTCAAATACAACACTCCGTACATGTGGATCTCAAGAGACTTATGAAAAGATTTGTGAAGCATTCCGACCTGTAACAGCAGAGCATATTGCTGTATATGGAGCCTATAACGATCAACGTTTAACGGGATTACATGAAACAGCATCTATACATGATTTCAGTTACGGAGTATCTGATCGTGGAGCATCTATTCGCATCCCAATCATTACAGTAGAACAAGGATGGAAAGGATGGTTAGAAGACCGTCGTCCAGCTTCTAATGGCGATCCTTATAAAATTGCAGGACGTATCGTAAAAACGGTAAAAAGTGCAAAAATATAAGGAGATTATATATAAATGTTAATACATAAAAAAAGCCCATCAAAAATTGATGGGCTTTTTTATACTTATACGCTATAGATTTGCTTTTGTATGCTTTAATGTCTACGTACCGGCAAAGACAGGAAAACATTAACTTATAAAAATGCTAAGGCAATAAAAATACAATAGCCGGCAAAAATAAGAAGCCCTTTATAGCGAGAGATTACCAAGCGTTTAGGGATAAAAGCGAGAGGCAGTAAAACCGCAGCAAAGCCAATCATCCAGAAAATATCATTAGACAAAATAGACGTTGCATCAGGACTTATAGGCTTTATGATCGCTGTTAAACCGAGTACGGATGCGATATTAAAAATATTGGAACCTATAAGGTTTCCTATGGACAATGCCTTCTCTTTCTTGAGTGCTGCTATTACAGATGCAGCAAGTTCTGGTACACTGGTACCTATTGCAATAACGGTAAGAGAGATTACGGCATCACTCACACCTACTGCAGCAGCAAGCTCCTTAGCTCCTCGCACAAGCCATTCTGACCCAAAATACAAGGCCACAGCCCCTATAAGTAGCCAGACACATATTTTAAAATATGAGGTTTGTGCTAAGCCATCATCCACACCATCTTCATCTACTTGTGGAGATTTACGAGCTCGTCGTAATAAAACTACCAGATAAATAATTAATGAGAGTACAAGTCCAAGACCTTCTGCCTGTGTTAGTTTTTCATCATTACTCAATAAAAAGTATAACAGCACCGAAAACAGCATCATCACGGGCCAGTTAAAACTATAAAAATCTTTATCTATTGCTAAAGGAGTAATAATAGCTGTAAGTCCTAATACCAGACCTATGTTTGCAATATTAGAACCTATAACGTTCCCTAAAGCAATATCTGAGAGTCCATCGTAGGCGGCTTGCAAACTTACCAATAGCTCTGGTGCAGAAGTCGCAAAAGAAACAACTGTAAGGCCTATCACCATTTTAGACAGCTTTAACTTAAAGGATAAGCCTACCGATGATCTTACTAAAAACTCCCCACCTACCACTAATAAAAGAAGTCCCATAAGGACATAAAAAATGCTCATATATTTCTTTTAGACGACGAAGATAACAATTCCCATAGGACAATAAAAAGGTGTACATGTCACGGCGTTGTCATAGATGATGTGCATAAAAATAACGTTATATTCGTAAGACCAAACTTAGTTTATGCAGCCGTATCATATTATAATACTCATAGCCGCTTATTTTGGCCTTCTGATGCTCATAAGCTTGCTTACCTCAAAAACAGGTTCTAACAATGAGTTTTTTAAGGCTGGAAAGCAATCGCCGTGGTATCTTGTTGCCTTTGGGATGATAGGTGCTTCCTTGTCTGGTGTAACTTTTATTTCTGTACCCGGTTGGGTAGAAGCCTCCAGTTTTAGTTATTTCCAGGTAGTATTGGGATATACCGTAGGATATGCCGTTATCGGCCTCGTATTACTCCCTTTATATTACAGATTAAATTTAACCTCTATTTACACCTATTTAGAAGGTCGTTTTGGGGATGCTTCGTACAAAACCGGCGCTTCTTTTTTCCTTTTAAGTCGCATTGTAGGTGCTAGTTTTAGACTATACCTTGTTGCAAATGTTTTACAGCTCTTAGTCTTTGATTCTATGGGAGTACCCTTTTGGGTTACCGTAACCATCACCATTTTATTAATTTGGCTTTATACCTTTAAATCGGGTATAAAAACGATTGTTTGGACCGATACGCTGCAAACTCTTTTTATGCTCATTGCGGTAGGTGCTGCTATCTATTATGTGACTTCAGAAATGAACTTATCCTTAGATTCTTTGTTTACTCTGGTTTCGGAAAGTGACTTGTCACAGGTTTTCTTTTTTGAAAACTGGAAAGGCGGCGACCATTTTGTCAAGCAATTTTTATCGGGTGCCTTTATCGCTATAGTGATGACAGGACTAGATCAGGATATGATGCAGAAAAACTTAAGCTGCAGAAACTTAGAAGATGCAAAGAAAAATATGCTATGGTTTACCATTGTACTTACTATAGTGAATATGGTATTTCTAATTCTTGGTCTATTACTTACCGTTTATGCCCAGCAACAAGGTATTGATAGCCATAAAGACCAATTGTTCCCTACTATTGCGGTGCAAAGTGGTTTGGGTATTGGGCTTGCCGTAGTTTTTTTACTCGGGTTAATTGCAGCGGCTTATTCAAGTGCAGACAGCGCTTTAACCTCATTAACTACTTCTTTTAGTATAGATATTCTAGATATAGAAAAAAAGTATGATCCCGCCAAGCAAGTAAAGATTCGCAAGAGAATCCACATCTTAATGTCTCTTGTTCTCGTTATAGTTATTATAGCCTTTAAGTACCTTATAGCAGATGCCACGGTAATCGCCAAGCTATTTACCTATGCGGGATATACCTATGGGCCATTATTAGGCCTGTATGCTTTTGGTTTGTTTACAACCTTTAAAGTGAAAGATAGTTGGGTTCCAGCGGTCGCAATAGCAACTCCATTTATTGGATATGGTATTAGCTATTTATCAAGCACCTATCTTAATTTTGATTGGAACTTCTTTATTCTTGTTCTTAATGGAGCGATCACTTTCTTAGGCTTAGTACTGATTCGTACTCAGCAAGACTAAGGTACACGCCTCTTCATAAGCAATCCCCTTTTCCTTTAATAAAGCGTAAAACACAGGATTCTCTGTACCTGGATTAAAAATAACGCGTTGCGGTTGTAATGCTAATACGTATTCAAAATAAGCCTCTTGATGTTTCGGGCTGAGATATAAGGTAACGGTATGGAATTGGGATTGATGTTTGGACGCTTTCGCGAAAGCGTTCTCAAACGTATCCACAGCCACGCCATCTATCTCTCCAGATCGCAATCCCACAGCATACACCTCATGTTTGTATCTGCTTAACTTTTGAACGGCAAAATGAGAGTATCGATTGGATTTTAAGGAGGCTCCAAGAACCACAGTAGATTTTAACATAAATCAAAGTTAAATAAATAATATGGTGTAACAACATTCATTTTTATACGTCTATAGTATATAAGTTAACTTATTGTTGCTTCTTTCTAGTTAGTTTTGATGGTTAGTGTTAATTAGAAATGAAAACAACAAAAAATCCCAAGGTTCTAGACCTTTGGATTTTGTTTTAAAGAAGCATAAATTCTTGTTAAAGAATGTGCGGACTGTATAATTATTAAAATGTTTACGACTTAGAAGGATATAAACTGTTAGATAAGAATTAGATATAAATTATTTGAATTAGCCTTCAAAAAATACTTTACTCTTTTTTTACATAAGATTTATGGTTTAGTAGAGAGCCTTCCAGAAACGGAAGGCTTTTTGAATGGCATTTACTGTACCTTTGCATTATGATAAGTAGTCATAAAAATCAGAAGCAAATACTAAGTAAATTAGGTATTAAGCGCCTTAACGACATGCAGGAGGCTACCCAGTTAGCCATTCATTCTTCTAAAGAAGTTATCCTCTTATCACCTACAGGTACTGGAAAAACCCTTGCCTTTTTATTACCACTTATTGCAGAGCTGGATACAGAGATAACGACCATCCAATTACTTATCATTGTTCCATCTAGAGAGCTTGCCATCCAGATAGAAGAGGTGGCTCGCACTATGGGAACGGGGTATACGATACAGGCTGCATATGGTGGGCAATCTTTTAATACAGATAGGCAAGCTCTTAAAAAGCAACCCAGCATCCTTATAGGCACTCCAGGACGTGTTGCAGATCACCTGCGCAGGAACACTTTCCCTACTCAGGATATTAAGGCTTTGGTGCTGGATGAATTTGACAAATCTCTTGAGGTAGGTTTTATAACCGAAATGAGTGAGATTATTTCTCTGCTGCCAACTTTAGAAAAAAAAGTACTCACCTCTGCTACTCAAGGTGTAGAAATTCCAGAATTTGCCGGAATTTCTAAAGCAATAGAAGTGAATTACCTTCATCTTAAAAATGAAGAGCTACAGCTTAAAGCAATAGTATCTCCAGATAAAGATAAACTGGATACGCTTGTAAAAGCTTTACATCATCTTGGGAATCAACCTGGAATAATATTCTGTAATTTTAAAGATACTATAGCAAGAATAAGTGAGCACTTGAGTAATAACGACATCACTCACGCTTGTTTTTACGGCGGTATGGAACAACGACAGCGTGAAGAATCTTTGCTTAAATTTAGAAATGGGACACACCAACTGTTATTAGCTACAGATCTTGCAGCACGTGGCATAGATGTGCCTCATATTGCCTTTATTATTCATTACCATTTACCACACAGACAGGAGGAGTTTACGCATCGCAATGGAAGAACAGCGCGTATGCATCAAGAAGGAACCGCCTACGTCTTACACTGGCGTAACGAGCGATTGCCAGAATTTATGCCTACCCTAGAAGAAGAATATTTGTTGGATACCCAAACACGCGAGGCTTCACTGTGGCAAACGATTCACATTTCTGCAGGAAGGCGGGATAAAATATCCAAAGGAGATATCGCAGGGCTCTTTTTTAAACAAGGAGGCCTTGTAAAAGGAGAATTAGGTATTATTGAAATTAAGAATGATTCAGCTTATGTAGCTGTAATGCAAAACAAAGCAGCTCGATGCGCGGAGGCACTTCAAAATGCGAGATTAAAAAAGACAAAAATTAGATTACAGATTGTGTAATTAAGCTCCTGCCTAACGGCAAGGCAGGTTCGCGAAAGCGTATTTTATGGAAGAAAAGAAGCAAACTAGAATAAACAAATATCTTAGTGAAGTAGGCTACTGCTCCCGTCGCGCAGCAGATAAGCTCATTGATCAAGGTCGAGTGACTATAAATGGAAAAATACCCGAAATGGGGACCAAAATTACAGAAGGTGATGAAGTACATGTAGATGGCACACTTATCTCCACACCTACTGAAAAGCCTGTTTATCTAGCTTTCCACAAACCCATAGGAATTGTATGTACTACAGACACACGTGTCGAGAAAGATAATATTATTGACTTTATTAACTATCCTAAACGTATTTTTCCCATAGGTAGGTTAGATAAACCCAGTGAAGGGCTGATTTTCCTAACTAATGATGGAGATATTGTAAATAAAATCCTGCGCGCCCGTAATAATCACGAAAAGGAATATGAGGTTAGCGTAGACAAACCTATCACCTCTTCTTTTATCCAGCAAATGAGAAATGGCGTTCCAATTTTGGACACCGTTACCCGCAAATGTGTGGTAGAGCGATTAAGCCGATTTAGCTTTAAAATCATCCTCACGCAAGGACTTAATAGGCAGATACGCCGTATGTGCGAGCATCTTGATTATAATGTCACGAAGTTAAAACGTACTCGTATTATGAATGTTTATTTAGACGTTCCAGAGGGCGAATGGAGAGACTTAACCGATGAAGAAATTTTAGAAATCAATAGACTAGTGGCTTTATCTTCAAAAACACAGCAATAACAACAGAGGATGCTTAAAAAAGTTATAGGAATTATTAGTATTCTACTAGGAGTGTTTCTGGGGCTATCCACAATAGCACAAGGTCTTTTAGCCCTAGTCGCATACAGCACTACCGCCAGCTCTAACACAGCCTATTCCACTGGTTATTTGACAGGCCAAGCAATTGCCTCACTTTTGTTTCTGCTTCTGGCCTTTTTTCTAATAAAAATAGGTGTCCAATGGCTTAAAGCCAAAAAGAAGTCTATTCTTTAAGTAGTCTAAAGCTTACGGAGACTCTAGATGTAAAAGTAAGTTCTCCTGGTGCTATAGTTTCGCCTCCTCCACTACTATCCATCTCTACGGACATCATTCGTCCTTTAAACATAGCCGGTTGAGGATTACTCGATCCAGATTCACTAATCTGAACTGCTTTTCCAATAGATTGCCCTAGAGCTCCTGCATAAGCCTTGGCTTTTTCTTTTGCATTAAGAATAGCATTCACACGAGCCTGAGCTTTTAATTCTTCCATGGCTGAAGCTGTAAATTGCACACCGTCTATACGATTAATCCCCGAGCTTAAAAGCCCAGACATGGTACCTTCATATTTTGTAAGATCTTTAAGTTTAATTGTAAGCGTCTGATTAGCAGTATACTTGTAGATTTTTTTATTGTAATCGTAGTTTTTGTTGAGATTGATATACTCCGTTTGGAAATTTTTACTGTCTATTCCTTGGGATCGCAAAAATTTAATAACGGCATCTATAGTTTGATCATTTTCTGTTTTCACGGCACGGGCTTCGTTGCCCTGACTCTCAACACGTACTTTTATATCCACTCCATCAGGCACAGCCTTTATCTTACCTTCTCCTGTTACATTTACTAAAGGTTCTAAAACGTTAGTTTGAGCAGTCATAGTTATAGATGTAATTAAAAGGATTAGTAGTACTTTATTAATTTTCATTGGATTCTAAATTTAATCTATTCTTAAGGTATTACAAGCATCAAGTGCTGCTCATAAGGAAAGGTACGGATAATATAACAACCCTTATACATTT
>CAZXMY010000123.1:0-6860 GCA_964641325.1 uncultured Flavobacteriaceae bacterium
TTATACCTCTCGATATGGATCAAAATGATGATTCTGATATCGCAATTCCTGGGACTATACGAAATATTACTTCTATGGATCTCGTAGCCGAAATGGGAGTAGGTTGGAATCTCGGCAACAGTCTTGATGTTGAAAGCACCGATAAAACAGCATGGGGAAATCCATTACCTTCTCAAGAAATTATAGATAAGGTATTTGAAATAGGGTTTAGAACATTGAGAGTACCAATAACCTGGAATTTCCATCGGCAATCTACAGCACCATATACAATTGACCAAGATTACCTTACCCAAGTGCAGGAAACCGTAAACTATGGTATAAGTAAAGGAATGCATGTAATCATAAATATTCATCACGATAATACCTGGATTCGCCCTACACAAGCAGATGCCCCTCAAGTAAAACCACGTCTAGGGAGTTTATGGACGCAGCTTGCTACGCGCTTTGAAGCCTATGGAGACAAACTTATTTTTGAAACTCTTAATGAAAATAGACTACTCAACTCACCAGAAGAATGGATAGGCGGTACCCAAGAAGGAAGAACTATACTTAACGAATACCATCTTGAAGCGCTCAATGCAATACGCGCAACTGGAGGCAATAATACGGATAGACATGTTATGATAAGCACCTATGCCGCGAGTACGGTTCCTGTGGCAATGGACGGTCTAGTTATCCCTAATAATGATCCAAGAACGATTATATCGTTGCATACCTATTTTCCTTGGCCATTTTGCGGTCCGGATGACGAATTAGCGGTGTGGGGATCTGATGAAGAAAAAGCTCAATTAACAGAAGAATTTGATCGTATACACCAGAAATGGGTGGTAGAAGAAGGACGACCTATCATTCTAGGAGAATGGGGTGCGGTAGATAAAAGTAACCTAAGTGTACGAGAAGAATATTATGAGTTCTATGTTTCTGAAAGTACGGCTCGTGGTTTATTACCTATCGTATGGGACGATGGTGGCAACTTTAGAATGCTAGACAGAGCAAATCTCAATTGGCATTTTCAATCTCTAGCTGATACTATTATTGCGGCGGAGAACTAAGAATTAGGAGGAGCCGTAATTGGAATACCTTTTTTTGAGTAGAAATTATGGTTTCACTACCACTCCTTTCCCATCAACCACAATCTCTAAGGCAGCTCCTTTCTCTATAGAAAATTGGGTGTCATCTCGACCTACCTCAACAGATACTACCTGGCCTTTAAAGTTTACTTTAAAGCTGTAGCTGTCCCAAGCCTCTGGGATTTGAGGATTAAAATGTAAGATCCCATCTCTAACGTGCATTCCTGCAAATCCTTCTACAATACTCATCCAAGTTCCTGCCATACTAGTGATATGCAAGCCTTCTTCTACCTCTTTATTATAATCATCTAGGTCTAAACGCGCAGTGCTTAAATAAAAATTATACGCTTGTTCCATTCGTCCTAAACGAGCCGCTAGTATCGCATGCACACAAGGCGAAAGCGAACTCTCATGAACCGTAAAGGGCTCATAAAAGTCAAAGTGTTTTTCTAACTCTTGCTTTGTAAAATGTTTTTCAAAAAAGTAAAAGCCCTGCAAGGTATCTGCCTGCTTGATATACGGACTTCTTAAAATTCGGTCCCAAGACCATTTTTGATTAATAGGCCGTTCGGAAGTCGGTAAATCTGTTACTGTAATCAACTCCTTATCTAAAAAACCATCTTGCTGTAAATACACGCCTAACTCCTCATCATAGGGCAAATACATTGTGTCTGCTACTTCTGTCCAAGCTGTAATCTCGTCGTTAGAGAGCTTGGTTTTCGCGGCGACTCGATCAAAATCTTTAGGATATTTTTGTTGAACATGTTGTGCTTTCGCGAAAGCGTATTCCAAACACCACTTTGCTAAATAGTTTGTAAACCAGTTATTGTTTACATTATTCTCATACTCGTTAGGACCCGTAACTCCTAGAATTACATACTGCTTTTTTACAGAAGAATAGGTCGCTCGTTGTTTCCAAAAACGAGCCACAGCAATAATTACTTCCAGTCCCATTTCTGGAATATAAGTGGTATCTCCTGTAAATCGTTCGTAATTATGGATGGCATAGATCATAGAACCGTTACGATGTATTTCTTCAAAAGTAATTTCCCACTCATTATGGCATTCCTCACCGTTCATAGTCACCATAGGATATAATGCCGCGCCGTTTTTAAAGCCTAATTTTTCTGCATTTTCTATGGCCTTATCGAGTTGATTATATCTGTAGGTAAGAAGATTTCTAGCGACTTCTTGGTTTTTTGTAGCCATATAAAAAGGAATGCAATAGGCTTCTGTATCCCAATAGGTAGATCCACCATATTTTTCACCGGTAAAGCCTTTGGGGCCGATATTTAATCTGGCGTCCTTACCCGAATATGTCTGATTAAGCTGGAAGATATTAAATCGTATTCCTTGCTGTGCTAGGACATCACCATTTATGGCAATATCAGACATTTTCCAGATTTCCGCCCAAGCTTCTTTATGCTCTTTTAATAGTACGGCAAAGCCTTTAGTGCTGGCTTGATCTAATATTGCGCCAGCTTTATTTTGAAGGTTGCCTTTTGCATGATTAAGGCTATTCACATATCCTCCATATTTCGTTATGGTAAACGGCACTCCTTTTTCTACAGCAGTCTCATAAGCAAATCCTGCATAGGTTTGCGTCTCATGTTTGCTTTCGCCCGCTCCCTGATAAGAGGTTTTTTCTGTACGCTTTCCCGAAAGCGTAATCTCCTTCCCTCCTAATGAAAATCTATTCTCCATAAAGGTACAGACGTGAAACTCTGTTTTCATGGTGTGACTTAAGATATACGCGCGCTCATCTTGTTGTACTACTTTATAACTGTTCCAAAACTGATCATCCCAGTTAGAATCTTCATTCTTAATACCACTATCTATATAGGGCTCATATTGAATGGTTGCATCATGGTTAAGCGGCGTTACAGTATATTTTATCGCTCCTAACTCAGCTCGTACTAAACTCAAAAAACGCTGTGAACTTATCTTAAGCTCTATACCATTTGAGAGGGTTACCCTGCAACTACGCGACAGCCAACCTTCTTTCATGTTGAGTTCACGTCTAAATTCTTTTACTTCTTTTGCCGTGTGTAAATCCAGTTTTTCACCATTAAAACGCACTTTTATTCCAATCCAGTTGGGGGCATTAAGTACTTTGGCAAAATATTCTGGATAGCCATTTTTCCACCAACCTACGCGGGTTTTATCTGGATAATAAACACCTCCTATATAACTCCCTTGAAAAGTAGGTCCACTATAGTCTTCTTCAAAATTAGCGCGCTGTCCCATCGCTCCATTACCAAGACTCATAAGGCTTTCTGAAGATTTTACATTAGCTGGATTCCAGCCTTCTTCTATAATTGACCAAGGATTAGGTTGTATGTATTCTTGATGCATAGTTTTTCAATATTCTGCTTTTACAAAGATATCAAATTGAGTCGCCCAATATAGTGTTGACATATGGTATATTAAACCAAATACTATTTTCGATAACTTAAATTATATAAAACTTCTAAAAAAATTGATGACTTGTTAAAATCCAATCGATGTATTATTAAACTAATAACATTAATCATGAAAACAATTACAACACTAGTAGCTTTTTTTATGTGTATCATCCTTTGGGGTCAGTCTCCTTCTATTGAAGTTCATGGAGGAGAAGTCGAGATACCTAGAAATACACAGCCTTGCATTACTGAAGAACAGTATGAAGTTATTTTTAATGAAATCGATTTAAATATTTCCCAACTTAAACGAGAGGGACGCTATATCGCGCCCAATAGACAAGGTGGTCATCCACTATTTACTTTTCCAGTGGCACAGGAAGAAAATGATACGTTTGAGTACAACTCCCCTTTTGGGTATTCAAATTACGTAGATCACAATTTTGATTTTCCTAATCAAGTACAAGATTTTAATTGTGGTAGTCGCACTTATGATACCACTGGTGGATATAATCATGACGGCTACGACATTTTTACGTGGCCTTTCTGGTGGCAGCAAATGGATCGAAATCAAACTATAAATATAGCCGGTGCAGACGGTCAAATAGTTTTTAAACTTGATGGGCTTTTTGATATGAACTGTGCTTTCAGCGATGATCAAGCAAATGCAATTGTTCTTGAACATTTTGATGGAAGTAGGTCGGTTTATCTACACTTTAAAGAAGGAACTCTGACGGATAAGGAGGTAGGAGACACCGTTGAGGAAGGTGAATATCTAGGAGTGATAGGAAGTTCTGGTAGTAGCACAGGTCCGCATTTACATTTTGGGGTTTTTGACAATAATAATGAATTAATAGACCCCAGTATAGGAACTTGTAATGATCTTAATGAAGATACTTGGTGGCAAGACCCTATCGATTACTTTAACCCTGGTATAAATGCTGTATTAACGCACACCGAATTTCCACAGTTTAATAGTTGCCCTCAATTAGAGGACACTTTTGAAAGTAATCAGTTTGATTCGGGAGAAGAAGTTACTTGGGCTGTTTATTTAACAGATCAACTTGCCAATACGGCTTTGGAATTGCGCACCATACGTCCCGATGGATCTATTCAGTTTGATTGGGAATTTGACCTTACAGATCAGTTTCAATTGTCCTGGTGGGCATGGCAATTTCCAACAGATATGGACGGCACTTGGACTTGGGAAGTTACTTATTTGGGGGAAACGGTAACGCATAATTTTGAGGTAGGTGTTTTGGGAATAGAAGATCAATTGCTCAACGATCTCAAACTTTATCCTAATCCAACCTCTGGAGCATTTAAACTGGACTTTACTCAGCCATTTTCAAATACGATAGTAACCGTAACTAATCTTCTTGGGCAAACGGTTTCAAAACGTGAATTGTTTAATGAGCAATCTATACTATTAAATGTAGAAGGGGCTCCTGGCCTTTATTTTGTGGAGGTTAATCAACTCGAAAAAGGACTAAGCCGCACATTTAAAGTAATTAAGAACTAGCTTGCTATAAGTGATTCGAGAAAGTCATTAGATATTTCTGTAAAATCTGTAAAGACATATTGCGCTTCGTGCAATATGTCTTTTTTTCCTATGCCTATGCTTAGCATTCCTCCTGCATTTGCAGCTTGAATACCGGCTATGGAATCTTCAAAAACGATACAATTACTTGGATCACATCCTAATTTTTGTGCTCCCAATAGGAAAACTTCAGGATCTGGTTTTGCCGTAGTTACATCATTGCCATCTACAATATCTTGAAATTTTGACATGAGCGAGACTCTTTTTAAGATAGGTCTGGCATTTTTGCTGGCAGAACCTAATGCTATTCCTTGATTTTTTGTCTCTAGAAAATCTAGTACCCTAGGCACGTCTGGCAATATTTCTGAAGCATCCATTTTTTCTATATACGCCAGATACTCTTCATTTTTCTTCACAAGCCATCGATCTTTTTGTTCTTGGGTAGCCGTATAATCTCCTAACTCCAATAAAATGTCTAGAGATCGCACACGACTTACCCCTTTAAAAAGCTCGTTCTGTTCTTCTGTAAATTCAAAACCTATACTGTTTGCAAGATTGCGCCAAGCGAGGTAGTGATATTTTGCAGTATCTACAATTACTCCGTCGAGATCAAAAATGAATCCTTTTTTCATAACATAAATTCATTTCCGCGAACCTGCCTGTCGGCAGACCGGAGCGGAAATCTTTTACAAGTCTGTGGTTATTTTTAAATTGTGTCTTATATCAACATTCAAGAACATTATTTTTTTAATCTAATCGTGCTCTCGCGTTCAATCATACTCGTATCAATAAACACTGTTGTAAACTCCTCAATCTCTTCTTCTGTCCTTTCCAATTTATTAATAAGAAGCTCTGCTGCCTTGCGACCCATTTCTTCTCCGGGTTGGCTAACTGTACTCAAAGAAGGAATAAAATTTTGAGAGAGTTCTCCGTCACTAAAACTTACAATAGACACATCTTCTGGAACTTTTTTACCATAGTCATGTAAGATGCGGCCTGCCTTTGCCGCAAATAATTCATTTATAGTAAATACAGCATCTATATCTTTATTTTTTAAAAAGTGCTTAATACGAGCTACACTTTGATCATCACATCTATCTATATGATCCAATTTTAAAATCAATTCTGGATCCACCTTAATGTTATAGGATTCCAGCGCCTCTATATAGCCTTTGGTGCGCATTTTACTCACTGGAGAAAAGTCTTTAGAAGTAATAATCGCGATACGTTTGCAGCCCGTTTTTAAGAGATGGGTCACGCCTAGTTTAGCACCTTCACGGTCATCTATGAGGACCTTATCACAATGTATTCCCTCTACATTACGATCAAACATAACTACAGGCATTCCTTGATCAATAACCTCTAGTAAATGGTGATAATCCTTTTTTTCTAGAGTTTCGTGAGCTACAGAAAGAATGAATCCATCTGTACTGCCATTAGCCAATAGCTCCATATTAAGGACTTCCTTGTCAAAATCATTATTGGAGAGACATATAATCACATTGTAATTATGTTCTCTTGCTGCTTGCTCTACACCACGAATTACTGTGGTAAAAAAATGATGTACTATCTGAGGTATAATAATGCCTATGGTTCGGGTTTTTCTATTCTTTAAACTTAGAGCAATATTATTAGGTTTGTAGTTATATAGTTTTGCAAAAGCCTTAATCTTCTTGCGAGTATCTTCGCTTATCTCGGCACTATCACGTAAGGCCTTAGATACGGTAGATATGGAAACATCAAGTTCCTTTGCGATAAGTTTGAGTGTGAGTTTTCTTTTCATAGTATTACCTAGAGATGCCTCCGAAATAAGAATACAATTTAAGCAAATCCATAGGGCTTTAAAAG
>CAZXMY010000124.1:0-6794 GCA_964641325.1 uncultured Flavobacteriaceae bacterium
CCTATAATATTACCTAATAAACCTAAACCGGCTTTACGCAGCTCTAAGGCCTTTTTAATTTGTTCCTTAACTAATATAGGATAGGCATAGCCGAGTTTTCTTTCTTTTAAATCTTGTATCAACGCAGATGCAAGTTGAGTATGATTTTCTTCGTCTGGACCTTTGCATTCTATCAATAGTATAGCTTGTGGATCTCTCTCAACAAAAAACCGATTTTCAAGCTGTGTTCTATTATTTTTAGTACAGTCCAAAATGATTTTATCCATCATCTCACAGGTAACGGGATGATGTTTCATTATGGGTACAACCGCTTGCATACATTCTTGAATACTAGAAAAATGTACGGCTACCATACTTGTGGTAAGCCCTTTATCGAGTGCCTTTATGCGTGTTTTAATTTCTGTCACAAAGCCTAAAGTCCCTTCACTTCCAACAAGAAGTGGACATAAATTAAAAGGTTTGCCTTTTTTAAACGGAGCGAGTAATAGCAATTCATCCAGAGCATATCCCGTATTGCGGCGAGTAACAGATTCTACTTTGTTTAAGTTTCTTTTTGGGAAGTGCTTTATGATTTCTTCTTGTACTTCTTTTGGCTTTAGCATTGCGATAAGCTTGCGGTAGATAGTACCTTCTGTAGTTTGCAAAGAACATTTAGTTTCTAGTTCTTCTGGTGAGAGTGGGCCAAAAGTAATGACACTGCCATCCCATAATACCATTTTTAATTCCTGTATCCAATCTCTTGTAACTCCTTCACTTATAGAAGTGGTGCCACTTGAGTTATTGCCTACCATTCCTCCTAAGGTCGCTCTATTTGAAGTGGAAGTATTAGGGCCGAAATACGCGCCTTTCGGTTCCAAATATCTATTGAGCTCGTCACGTACAATTCCGGGTTGCACAATTATCCATTCGGGTGTGACTTTGGAATCTATGGCAATAATCTCATTCATATATTTAGAACAGTCTACCACGATGCCTTTTCCCACGACCTGACCTGCAAGAGATGTACCTGCGGCTCGCGGTATGAGGGAAACTGAGTGCGCTTTCGCGAAAGCGCACAACAAAACAACATCTTCTTCTGTTTTAGGAAAAGCTACGGCAAGAGGTATTATGCGGTACACAGATGCGTCTGTGGCGTAAATCGTCTTGTGCAGATTATCCCAATGGAGGTCTCCTTGAAGTTGTGTAGCTAGTTTTTTGAGATGCTCCTTCATTTATTCAAAAATACATTAAAATTTATTCGTTTTTGTTGCGTTATCTATGCAACTAATTACTTTTTGATTATGAAGAAATGTAGTATTCTTTTTGTCTTATTAATGGCCGCTTTCTATAGTATGAATGCGCAGGATATTTCGCCTAATGCAGTCGGTATTCGTTTAGGTGGTAATGAAGGTTTTGGAACCGAAGTAAATTACCAACGGGCACTGAGTGATACCAATAGGTTGGAATTAGGATTGGGATGGCGTGATGCCGCTAATTTTAATGCCTTTAGGCTCACGGGTGTTTATCAATGGGTATGGCAACTAGATGGTAATTTTAATTGGTATGCTGGCGCTGGTGCCGTTGTAGGGTTGTTTGATTTTGAAAATAATACTGTAAACTCCGATAATTTAGATACCCTATTTATTAATGCTGCGGGAAATGTAGGTATTGAGTATGATTTTGACTTCCCGCTACTACTCTCTTTAGATTTTAGACCTGAGTTTGGGATTACCAATGATGTAGATGATAGTTTTGAGTTTGAGGTTGCTTTAGGAATACGCTATCAGTTTTAACTACACATTTACGAGGGCTTTCTCATAAAGCTCTTCGTAACGTGGTACGACATTATTGATATCGAACTTAATTGACTCTTTCTGAGCATTGTCCTTAAACTTAGCTAAAGTGCTATCATTTTGAAGGATTTTAATAGCATTAAGTGACATTTCTGCAATGTTTCCTACATTAGACAGATATCCCGTTACTCCATCTACATTTACCTCTGGGATTCCTCCGGCATTACTAGATATTACAGGTACTCTATTAACCATAGCTTCTAGGGCTGCTAGTCCAAAACTTTCTGCCTCAGAAGGCAGTAAAAATAAGTCTGAGAAACACAGAATTTTATCTATTTCATTACTGTTCCCGAGAAAACGTACTCTCTCTTCCAATCCTAATCTTTTTACTAAGGCTTCTGCAGGTTCTTTTTCTGGACCTTCTCCTACCATAAGTAACTTGGAAGGTATCTCTAATTGAATCCTATGAAAAATCTCTATCACATCCTGGATACGCTTAACTTTTCTAAAATTACTAATATGGGTTATTATACGCTCATCATCTTGAGCCATAAGAGCTCTCTGGCAATCAATATGCGTGTCGTCTATTTGAGATGTGTCTATAAAATTAGGCACTACATCTATATCTCGTTTAATATCAAATAAACGCAAAGTGTCTTTTTTTAAACTCTCTGATACAGAGGTTACAATATCGCTATTATTGATACTAAAAGAAACGGCAGGACGGTAGAAAGGATGACTTCCCACGAGTGTAATATCTGTACCGTGTAAGGTCGTTACCATAGGCACGTGAATATCTTCTTGCATAAGCATTTCCTTTGCCATATACCCTGCATAAGCGTGAGGGATGGCGTAGTGCACGTGAAGGATATCTATTTTGTGCTTTTTTACAATATTAACCAGCTTACTCGATAAAGCGAGTTCATAGGGTTGATAATGAAAGAGTGGATAATCTGGCACATTAACTTCGTGAAAATGAATATTCTCATTAAGCAAGGATAGTCTTACGGGTTGCTTATAGGTCACAAAATGAACCTTATGTCCTCGTTTAGAAAGGGCGATTCCAAGCTCTGTAGCTACAACGCCACTTCCTCCAAAAGTAGGATAACAAACTATTGCAATATTCATTCTTTATTTCGTTATTTTTATGCTCCTGTCTACCCTTAGGCAGGTTCGCAAAAGCAAACTTAATCAATTATAGACTCATAAATAGCCTCTTGTATTAATGTACGTAATCCGGACTTTATCAGCTTCCTATTCTCCATAGTAGGAAAGGTACGATTAGACAAGAAAACATACACAATCTCCTCTTCTGGATCTGCCCAGGTATAGGTACCTGTAAAGCCGCTATGTCCAAAACTACTCATAGAAACACAACCACAAGTAGGGCCGCTACCACTTAATTGCGGCTTATCAAAACCAACGCCACGTCTTACATTCTTATCGCAATAGGTACAGGTATTAAACTCCTCTACAGTCTCTTTCGAGAAATATCTTTTACCACCATAATACCCATTTTGTAGGTACATCTGCATCATCTTTGCTACATCATTAGCATTACTAAACAAACCTGCGTGCCCACCTATATTACTCTGCATAGCGGCTCCCATATCATGTACATAACCTTGCACTTTCTGATTGCGCCAATAGGTGTCATTTTCTGAAGGTACAATTGCACTCTTATCAAATCTTTTGATGGGCTTATATCCCATTCTAGTCGTTCCCATAGATTGATAAAAATGAGAACTAGTTAGTTTGTCAAGATTCTGCCCATAATAGTCCTCGAGATATTTTTTTACTAAATAATAGGGTAAATCACTGTACTTATAGGAAAGTCTATCTCTAAGTTCACTCTCTCCTATTTGTTTTACAATGGTATCTGTATAATCACTACGCAAATACATATTATCAATAATCTTAATATTAAAATCATCTGAATAGGCAGAGCGATAATACTCTTTGGATGGCTTCTTGGTTACAGAATCTAAGGTGCTCAAATAAAAGGGAATCCAAGATTTAAAACGGGCATAATGGGATAAGGCTTTGCGCAGCGTAATGTTAGACTTATTAGTCCCTTTCAGCTCTGGGATTAATGTACCCAGTGTATTATCTAAATCTATAGAGCCTTGATTTTTTAACTCCATAAGTAAGGGAAGTGAAGCAAGAATTTTGGTCATAGAAGCTACATCATAAACATCTGTGTTTTTAACCTTACGCTTTTTATTATAGGTATGATATCCAAAGGATTTATTATACACTACTTTTCCCTTTCTTGCTATTAATACTTGTGCACCAGGCATCATACCTGATCTCAAACCTACATTTACTAGGGAATCTACTTTTTTAGTAAGCGTATATGAATTGATACCTACTTCTTCTGGATAGCCATAAGAAAGACGCCTTAATGTACCCGATTCAAAGCCAGTACCAGCCTTACGATTGTTTAGAGAAACAGGAAGTTTGCCTTTACTTGCAATAGCTCCAAAAATTAGTTGAGCACTTTTCTCTTGTGCCATTTTACTATTCTGATAACTGTGTATTACTCCTTTGAGTTTTGTATCATCTACGTCCAACATTGCATAGGGCCGTACAAAAAGATCAAGCACCACATCCTTTGTTTGTGCTAGTGTATCTATCCAAGCTATTTCTCTTTTTGAAAATTTATACGATTTCCAAGGGTTTGCATTAGATCTATGAAAACCAAGTATAACATAGTTGTAATTCTTGAGCTTTTTAAAAAGTTCCTCTTGGGTTTTCGCACGTATTCTGGACACAGTTGCATATTTATTCATCTCTTCATAAAAAGAGTCGCCAGTATCATCTCCTAATGAAACGTAGGCAATTTTTTTATTCTCCAAATTCGTTACGGGTAGAATATTGCCTTCATTTTTAGAAACCGTAAGTGCATTTTCTATAGCTGCGCCATACACTATATCATCTTGAAGCGTATTTAATTCTTGAGTCAATCCCGGAATTTGTATGGGTTTGTACGTATGCAAGCCTACTTTGTATTTTGCGTATAATATCTTTTTTACAGAGTGCGCAAGCCGCTCTTCTGTTATCTCACCAGAAACCAATGCTTTTTTTATAAGGGCAGCGGCTGCAGGTACATTCTCACTAATTAATAAGATATCATTTCCCGCTTTAAAGGCAGCGAGATCAATTTCTCCCGGTGCTTTAAAATTTGAAGCCCCTTTCATATTCAATGCATCTGTAAAAATCAGACCGTTAAACTGCAGACTATCCTTAAGTACTTTAGTCACAACCGTAGGTGATATAGAGGTAGGAAAACCTTCTTCCGGCACCATCGCTGGCACATTAAGGTGGGCGACCATCACACTAGAGATTCCGGCATCTATAATAGGTTGGTAAGGATACATTTCTATATCCCTTAGTCGCTCTGTTGTAAAATCTAGGGTAGGAAGCGTTTTATGACTATCCTTATCTGTATCCCCATGTCCTGGGAAGTGCTTTGCACTACCAAGAATCCCTGCTTTTTGCATTCCCTTTAAAAAGGCAATAGATTTCTGGGTGACATTTACTTTATCTTCTCCAAAAGATCTATTCCCAATGATAGGATTTGCCGGATTTACATTAATATCAACCACAGGACCAAAATTAATGTGAACGCCTAATCGTTTACAATGCAAGCCTATGCGTTCGCCTACTTTCTCTACAATGCGATTATCTTGTATGGCACCTAAGGTCATATTCCAAGGAAAGGCGTAAGTACTATCTAAACGCATGGCAAGTCCCCATTCTGCATCCATAGCAACAAGGAGTGGTGTTGTAGCAGATCTCTGTAATTCATTAGTAAGTTTAGCCTGTCGTGTTGGCCCTCCTTTAGAAAAGATAACGCCTCCTATATGTTGCTCTGTTACCAGTTTTCGTACTTTATCAATCTTCTCTTTAGGATCACTAGAAAAAAGATCTACCATAAAGAGTTGTCCTACTTTTTGATCTATCGTCATACCCTTGTACAAACTGTCTACCCATTTGCGTTGCGCGGGAATATCATTAACATATAGCGGGTATGTTTGTTGAGCAAAAGTTAGGGCAGCAACCCCTAAAAAAAAGAATAAAAAAACGTATGGTTTGCTATGCATAAATTAGGGCAATAAAGGTCTTTTAAGTATAACACATTTTTTATACCAAAAGTATTTTACAACTAAGGAACACTACGAATTTAGGAAGAAAGGGTACGCTTTCGCGAAAGCTTAACAAAATCTTATTAACGGGTTTGTAACAGCCTAGCAGCAATTACTCCTTCTTATTTTTTAGTAATATAGACTGTTTCCCATCGGATCTTTGCAGGATGAGTTTAGATGTATTTATTTCTTTAATTAATGATCTAATAGGTAAACCATTTCTATCATACACTATATAAAAATCGCCATTTTTATTAACGATTGCAATTCCTGCATAGCTATTATCAATCGCGCGCCATTCATCATTATTTTTAGAAAACATTTGGGTACTGCTCTTACTATTAGCTGTATTAAAATCAATTCGTTTGGATCCATTGGAATCGGTAAGCAACCAACTACCATTTAGTACATTTTCAATTTCACTTACAGTATTACAACATGTTGAAACCTGTCCTGAAGTTACGACAGGTAAAAAAGAAAAAAAAACGACTATAATTGAGAAATATTTCACGAGCTATTTTCTAAGAAACCTACTGTGCCAACTATCTTTAGCAGGTACTTCCCAATGCTCTTTGTATTCGCTCAGATTCGTTACGAGATTATTAAAAACAATAGTGTTTTTACCTACAGCACCATTTTTTACCATCTTTTTAAAATCCATAAGAGGTTTGTAGTGAATACGGTCATTCTGATAATAGGTGACATTCATTTTGTCTAACAAATCTACCTCAAGTTCTTCTTGTAAAGCTTGAATAAATCGCACTTGACTGTCTATAGAACAACCACTTGCCGCGGCTTGCGATTGGTCTAAAGCGATGGTTATAATACGATTGTATTTTATTTCAAAAGCGGCTTTTAAGGCTGCTCCATGTGC
>CAZXMY010000125.1:0-6778 GCA_964641325.1 uncultured Flavobacteriaceae bacterium
ACATTAATTAAATTGTATGAAGAAAATCCTCACCCAAAAGAGGTGAAAAAAGTGGTTGATATTATTAGAAATGGAGGTTTAGTCATTTATCCTAGTGATACTGTATATGCTCTGGGCTGTGATATTACAAATAATAGAGCTCTAGAAAAGGTTGCCAGACTAAAAGGGGTGAAGCTAGCAAAGGCCAATTTTTCTTTTGTTTGTCAAGATTTGAGTAATCTTTCTGACTATGTTAGACAAATCGACACGGCTACTTTTAAACTCTTGAAGAGAGCGCTTCCAGGACCATATACCTTTATTTTACCTTGTAATAATAACCTACCCACTGTTTTTAAAAAGAAAAAAGAGGTGGGAATACGTGTGCCGGATAATGCGATTACTCAGGCTATAGTAAAGCAATTGGGGAACCCCATAATATCTACTTCTATTTATGATGCAGATGAGGTCGCAGAATATATGACAGATCCTGAGCTTATTTTTGAGAAATGGTGCGATAAGGTGGATGTTGTTGTTGATGGAGGTTATGGAGGAAACATAGCTTCTACAATAATTGATTTAACTTCTGGAGAACCTCTTCTAATTAGAGAAGGAAAGGGAAGCTTAACATTATAGTTCATAAAGAAAAAAGCCTCCTAATATATAGGAGGCCTTAACTAAATCTAAAAAAAAGATTTGGGGGGATTATACTGGTAACTACTTCCAGTATACTCTTCTTACTTTTGATCTAAAGCTACTAGAGAAGTTGGGTTGAAATTATTTTGCGCTACAGAAAACTCGTCTAAATCTAAAGTAGCTAACTCTACAGGTAAATTACCGGAGAAGTTATTATCAAAAACGCTAAATTTCTTTAATGAGTTCATTGCCACCATTGCTGAAGGTATATCTCCAGAGAATTTATTACTACTTATTTGAAAATCTTTTAATTGAGTAAGATTGACAATAGTTTCAGGTATTTTTCCATTAAAAGAGTTTCCAGCTATATTTAATCTTTTAAGCTTGGTTAAGCTTCCTATGTCCGCAGGTAAATTTCCATTAAGGTCATTAAAGAAGATATCTAAATACTCAAGACTAGCCATCTTAGTAAAATCTTCTGGTAACGCACCATTCAATTTATTCAATGACAGATTAAGTGTTTTAAGGCCTGTTATGTTCGTAAGACTATTAGGAATTCTACCCTCGATATTGTTATTATGAAGATTAAGTACTTTTAAGTTAATCAGGTCTCCTAAAGATTCTGGTAAAGCGCCAGTTAGGTTATTACTCTTAAGACTTAAAGCTATCACTTTATTACCTACAATGGTTACACCTTTCCAACTTTCTGGGGCTTGGTTTATGTCCCAACTATATCTCCACTCTGAACCTTGTGTTGCGTTGTAAAGATCTAAGAGCGCGTCTTTTTCTTGTTTAGAAATTCCTGCGATAGCAGTACTACTAAAACTTAAAATGGCTAATAAAGTAAGTATCTGTTTCATCGTTTATGATTTAAGGTGGTACTAAAGTAAAATGATTTCATATAACTCCGATAAAAAACACTTAATAATCGATATAATACACTAAATTTTAACAAAAAACACAATTTCATCGACAAAATACACACAATGTAAAACGTAAATTGTGTATTTCATCGATAAATAGAAACCATTGGACATAAAAAAACCACCTTTTTGGTGGTTTTTTTAAAATTTGTGAGGTAGACTAGTTTCCTTCTTCTGTAGATAGATTTTTCATTTCTTCTTCTATCATTGTATAAAACTGATCTATCTTAGGTAGAACATAAATTTTTGTTCTTCTATTTGTCGATCTGCTTTCTGGAGTATCATTAGGAACTAGAGGTACAAACTCACTTCGCCCTGCAGCAATAAGTTGAGAAGGATTTGCTCCCAAAGAAACAAGCTCTCTTACAATAGCCGTTGCTCTTTTTGCACTAAGATCCCAGTTATCTATTAATACGCCACTACTATAAGGCACGTTATCTGTATGACCTTCTACTAAAGCTTCAAAATCTGGCTTGCTATTAATTACAGTTGCCACTTTTCCTAATATTTCTCTTGCTCTCGTAGTAATATTATAACTACCGCTGGTAAACAATACCTTATCAGATAGGGAGATAAATACCACACCTTTTTCTACGTTTACTTCAATATCTTCATCATTAATACCTACTTCTTTTTTAAGACTTGTCACAATAGCAAGAGTTACGCTATCTTTTTTAGTAAGGGCATCTTGCAGTCTACTTATCTTGAGATCTTTTTCTTTAAGACTTTCTAAGGATTTTTCGAGATTTGTGGCACCTTGGGTTGTTAGCACTGTTAGATCTTTAGAACTTTCAATAAGATTTTTTTTGTCTTTATTAAGCTCTCGTATACGCTCTTCTAGAGAACTTACTCTCGTGGTGGCACTAGCTCTTTCTTCTAGGCAAGAATTAAGTTTTACAGTGGCACTATTTAATAGGTCTTGAGTTTCTTGTTGTCTTGCTTCAAGCGCGGCATACTCTTTTTTGCTCACACAAGATGCGAGTAGGAGAACACAAGCCGAAGCACTTATAAGTAGTTGTTTCATAGTATATGTATATGGTGTTTATTCAAAAGTATTAAAATATCAAATGTTAAAATAGGACTTAACAGATTTTTATCCTTTTTTTATTTTGAGTTCAGAATAGCGTTTATTATTCTCAATAAAGTACGAATACACTATAGCCTTTGGACGTGAAGAGTTAGCCTTTATTTTTTGCACTTTTCTTTTTCTTATATATTTAGGCAGGTGATAGTAAAAACTAAAATGTGCTTTAACTATAGCCCAAAGGTGCCCCAATTTCCCTTGTGCGACAAAACGTATTCCCGCTATCCCATCTAATATCAGCCGTGCAAGAATACGCCAAGCAACACCTTTTGCTTCATTTTTTACAATAGTAAAGAGACTGTTTCTAAAATTATAAAACGTTTTTCTGGGGTGAGTAGTGGCTAATGTCCCGCCACCAAGATGATACACCTTGCTATCTCCGCAGGCTAGTATATCTAAGCCTTCATTTTTTATACGCCAGCAGAGGTCTATTTCTTCTTGATGGGCAAAATAGTCTTCATCAAATCCGCCTACATTATTAAAAACAGTTCGTTTTACAAATAAACAAGCTCCAGATGCCCATTGCACTTTTATGGTATCATTATATTGCCCTTGGTCTTCTTCACAATGGTCAAAGATTCTTCCCCTACAATAAGGATAGCCCAAAGTATCAAGAAATCCACCGGCTGCTCCCGCATACTCAAAATGGGTAGTTTTATTAAGATCAAGAATTTTAGGCTGTGCAGCTCCCAAGGAAGATTCACTTTTAAATAAATCAATCATAGGTTCCAGCCATCCAGTAGGTGTTTGTACATCATTATTTAATAGTACATACAAATCTGCATTTATATGCTGTAAGGCGTCATTGTATCCTTTTGCATATCCTGCGTTTACCGCATTTTTAATAATATGTACCTCTGGAAAATACTCTTGGCAATAGCTTACAGAATTGTCTGTCGAAGCGTTATCTGCGAGATAAACCTTTGCAAGGCCTGCACTATTAGCAACTACAGAAGGCATAAACCGTTCTAGTAAGTCTTTGCCGTTCCAATTAAGTATGACGATTGCGGTTTTCACGATGCAAAGATGAGTGATATTTTAATGATTTACTACTGGTATAGGATTAAAGGATGTTTTGCTTTCGCGAAAGCGTAATTTATTCAATTCCATTATATATAGGTAATTCCTTAAGAAAGTAATACTGCTGATTTTTATAATCCATCTGACAATAATAGTGCTCTAATCCATTGGTTACCATAAGGTAGGTCGCATTAATCTTAAGATTATAACGGGCAATTTGGTCAAAAGTGTTTTGAGTTATTTTGATCTTAGGAGCCTTGCACTCTACTAATAAGAAGATTTTGCCGTCTGGATAAAAAACGACCAAATCATATCTTTTTTTAACACCGTTTACCGTAAACTCTTTTTCAATATTAATGAGAGATTTTGGATAATTATGGGATTCTATCAAGAAAGAAACGACGTGCTGTCGGACCCATTCTTCTGGAGTAAGACGCACATATTTTTTACGTATTCCATCAAATATAAACGGTTTGTTTTCCCTATTTTTGAGTGTAAAACTATACGAAGGAAAGTGCAAGTGTTGCATAGTTCGAAAATACCAATATTACTTCTAAACAACAATAGTGAAAGCAGCCAATAGTATTCTAGCTGATTTAAAAAAGGGAATTGTAAAGCCTATATATTTTCTTTATGGTGAGGAGCCTTACTATATAGACAAGATTAGTGATTATATAGAAGATCATCTTCTCGATGAAGCAGAGAAAGGTTTTAATCAAGTCGTTTTGTATGGTCGTGATGTCTCCATAGATGATATTGTGAGTAATGCAAAACGCTATCCTATGATGGCAGAGCGACAAGTGGTTATTGTAAAGGAAGCACAGGATTTGTCACGTACGATAGAGCAGCTCGCGCCGTATGCAGAAAACCCCCAACCTACAACTGTTTTAGTACTCTGTTTTAAGTATAAAAAACTTGATGGGAGAAAGGCATTAGGTAAGGCTATAAAAAAAGGAGGTGTCCTTTTTGAAAGTAAAAAATTATATGAAAATCAAGTAGGTCCTTGGATAAGTACTGTGTTGCAAGAAGCCGGTTACACCGCAAGCTATAAGGCGATACAAATGCTCGAGGACTTTTTAGGAGTAGATCTGGGGAAAATCTCGAATGAGCTTAATAAACTAATGTTAGTTATTCCTAAAGAGCAAGAAATCACACCAGAACTAGTAGAAGAGAATATAGGTATAAGTAAAGACTTTAATAATTTTGAACTTGCAAAGGCTATAGGATATAAAGATGTTGTAAAGGCACAGCGCATTGTCCAATACTTTATTCAGAACCCTAAGGCAAATCCTATGGTGCTTACCATTTCTTCATTGCACGGCTACTTTGTAAAACTCTTGAGATATCATGGACTGCCCCAAAAAGATAAAGCCACGGTGGCAAAAACATTGGGTGTGCATCCTTTTTTTGTAGATGAGTACGTAGTCGCAGCCAGAAACTATCCTATGAAGCGTGTAAGTGCTGCTATTGCAAGCCTAAGAGAAGTAGATGTTAAAAGTAAAGGGGTTGGTGCTAGTTCATTAGCCAGCAAGGATCTACTCAAGGAAGCATTGGTACAAATCATGAACTAAGTTTTTTCTCTGGCTAATAGGCTCTGCTTAAGAACATTATTATTAGCCTAAACTAAATTCAATTTTTATTTAGAATAATTAAAAATAAACTTGTTTAGATTGTTTCTAGATAGTACTTTTGTTGTCGTAATATATTTTATTATTTAAAATCAATCTAAATAAAAACGACAATAAATGAACAAGTTTTTTGCCCTAACGACATTAGCCTTAGTTATTATATGTTCTATCTCTTGTGAAGATGATGAAGATATAGTTGTAATAGATCCGGATCCAGAATTAGTTATAGAGGTTCCCACTACCTACTCTTTTGAGAGAGATGGCGTTTCAACAGTTAATTTTCCGGGACAGACAGAACGCATTCTTATGGCAGAAGAGTTAATCGCTGCTATGAACGGTTTTGACACGACAACAGAGCAATTGCTTCTTGATATGTATGCTAATGAGAATTCTCCTTTTGCAAATGAGGATCTAAATAGTTCTTCACGAAGTGTGAGAAGTAAAGTTGCAGCTTCAGAAGATTTTTTTAGTAATAACAGTGCAGCCTCGGCGAGTATTCAGCAGTTTTTTGCAGATCTTATGGCTGCTCAAATAGATGAAGTATTTCCTGCAGTGCAAGTAGCGGCTCAAGCAGGAGTTGCGGGTCAGATTGCAGATGGAAGTAGTACACGTTATGTGAGTGCTCAAGGATTAGAGTATAATCAAGCCGTTACCAAAGGTCTTATAGGTGCTTTAATGGTAGATCAAGCTATAAATAACTATTTAGGGACAGCACTTCTTGATGCTGGAACCAATAGAGAAGATAATGATAATAATGTACCTAGAAATGATAGCGGTACAGATACTCAAATGGAACACTTATGGGATGAGGCGTATGGATATGCATATGGTACTTCTGCAGATCTTGCAAATCCCAATCCTACTATTGGAGATGATGACAGTTTTTTAAGTAAGTATATTGGAAGAGTAGAAGATGACGTAGATTTTGCTGGTATCGCTGCAGATATATTTGACGCCTATACGTTGGGGCGTGCTGCCATTGTAGCAAAAAATTATGAGGTAAGGGATGAGCAAGCCACTATATTAAGAGAGTTATTGTCTCAAGTAATAGGTGTGAGAAGTGTATATTATTTACAGCAAGGAAGAATGAACATAGAGAACAACGATTTTGGTGGAGCTTTTCACGATCTATCAGAAGGGTATGGTTTTATCTATAGTTTACAATTTACTAGAAACCCATTAACAGATGCTCCATACTTTACAAATGATGAAGTAGTAGGATTTCTTGATCAGATTACAACAGGTAATGGTTTCTGGGAAGTAACTCCAGCAACATTAGATGCTGTTGCGGATGACATTGCGAGTCGTTTCTCTTTTACGAGAGAAGAGGCAGCAACACTAGATTAAAGTTAATTTGAATTATAAAGGGAGCCATAGTGCTCCCTTTTAGTGGTAAAAGACAATAGGAATGAAAAAAATAATTGCAATACTAACCGTACTATTATTAGTGTATTCGTGTTCTAGTGATGACAGCACAACTAACCCAGATCCGGATCCGTCCTCTTTTGATA
>CAZXMY010000126.1:0-6771 GCA_964641325.1 uncultured Flavobacteriaceae bacterium
GAATGAAGAGAATAATATACTGCTAAAAACAAGGGGAATAGTGCATGTAGAATTTGAGGGAAATATGTTTAAAAATAATACACCAAAATACGCAGCTGTACTCTGGGGAGAAAAAGGTCAAAAGCCCGAAAATAATACGTTTCAGAATTCAGGCAATGTCAAAGTGGTGCAGAATCTTAAGCTTAAACTGGTTTACTAAGTAATAACAAATACCACGTTCTGTGAAGAAAATTAACATACTTAGTGCCCTATTTGTAGGTTTATGTCTATTACTTGGATGTAAGGAGGACTTAAACACATCAAAAACCACAAATGCTTCCAGCAATGGATATCCTTCACTTATTCTTACAAAATCTTCCTTAGATCAAATAAAAAAAGGATTGGGTAATACCCCATTATACGATGCTTCTTTTGCGAAGGTAAGGTCGCAGGTAGATGCGGCATTAGAGTTAGGCATTGATGTTCCAGTTCCTAAGGATTTAGCAGGGGGTTATACACATACTCAACATAAATTCAATTACGATATCGCCCACAAGGCAGGTATGCTGTATCAGATTACAAGTGAAGATGCGTATCTAGATTATGTAAGAGATATGTTACTAGCTTATGCAGAGATGTATCCTACACTAGACAGGCATCCTGAAGAGAGGTCCTACGCCAGAGGAAAGATTTTTTGGCAATGTCTTAATGATGCTAATTGGCTCGTGTATATGAGTCAAGCTTATGATTGCATACGCACTGTTATTTCAGAAAAAGACAGAGAAACCTTAGATACAAAACTCTTTAAACCCTTCGCCGAATTTTTATCCAAAGAGACACCGCAATTTTTTAATCGTATCCATAATCACAGTACTTGGGGTAATGTGGCTGTAGGTCTGGCGGGATTAGTTTTAGAAGACGATCAATTATTACAAATCGCACTCTATGGTTTGCCATCAGATGGACTTACTGCAGATATGGCAGATAATGATGGGGGTCTCATAAAACAAGAAGGACAAAAAGCAGGCTTTTATGCAAATCTAGATGAGCCCTTTTCTCCAGACGGGTATTATACAGAAGGTCCTTATTATCAACGCTATGCGATGTACCCTTTTTTAATTTTTGCACAAGCACTAGAAACTAAAAAACCAGAACTCAAAATCTTTGAATATAATGATGGTGTTCTTATTAAAGCGGTTAACGCCTTGCTTAATCTAACGGATGAGAACGGTGCATTTTACCCACTTAATGATGGACAAAAAGGAATGTCTTATCGCACACCATCTTTAGTATCTGCTATAGATATTGCCTATTATTTTGGAAGTAAGGATCCGCAATTGCTCTCGATAGCAAGTTTGCAAGAGGCAGTACAATTAGACATTACCGGGTTTACTGTAGCTCAAGCCATTAAAAATGGAGAAATGAAGGATTTTAGAAAAGAATCTATAATTCTGAGTGACGGGGCTAATGGAGATCAAGGCGGTCTAGCGATTATACATGCAAATCATGTGAACGGTAACATAACCGCTCTTATGAAGAATGCGGCGCACGGGTTAAGCCACGGGCATTTTGATAAACTTTCCTATAGTTTATATAAAGATAATAAGGAGGTTCTTCAGGATTATGGACTCGTACGTTATGTAAACGTTTCTCAAAAAAATGGAGGTGGTTATTTGCGAGAAAATACCACTTGGGCAAAACAAACCATAGCACATAATACTGTGGTGCAAGATGGCATATCGCATTACCAAGGTAGCTTTAAACAAAGTTCTAAGCATCATCCGGAAATCACATCAGTGAGTATAGGAGATACGCCATTACAATTTGTTGCAGCTGTAGATGACACGGCTTATCCAGATACGGCATTGCAAAGAGCTTTATTACTCGTGAATATAGGTGAGGATAGTGCGCCTTTTCTTCTTGATATTTTTAAAATTAAGGCTAAGGGAACCCACCAGTATGACTTACCTATATATTACCATGGACAGATAATGCAGGCAGATGATGGTTTGAGTCTTAATAATAGCTTATCGCCTCTAGGTTCTAAAAATGGATATCAGCATATTTGGAAAGAAGGCGTCGCCAAGCCAGGGACATCTTCAAGTCAATTTACCTGGTTTGATCAGAAACAGTTTTACACGCGTACGGCATTATTAGATACCGAAGATGTTCTAATTTACGGCCGTTTAGGAGCTAACGATCCAGATTATAATCTGAGAAGGGATCCTGTCGTTATTCATAGAAAAAAGACTACGGGCAATGCCTTATTTGCTTCTGTGATAGAGCCTCATGGGCGTTATAACTATGCGACAGAAAAGGCTTCAGATGCTTTCAGTGCATTAGATGATATAAAAAGAATAAACGCACCGCTAGGATATCTCGCCTTAAAACTTTTATTAAAGGATGGTGGTATTCAAATAGTGATTATCTCGGATAACGCTTTCGCGAAAGCTACCGCGGACAGATCTCCATCATCAAAAAGGGTTATAGGAAAAGAAAACATTAATAAAGAAACAAATCAAAAACACAGTGTAGAACTAGAAGGAAAGATATATAATTGGACCGGAGATTTTACGCTACAAACAAATAATTGAATATGGAAACTTTTGGAGCAAGTAGTGAATTTATAGCGGGTAATGACCTAGAATGGGAAGTAGTAGGAGAAGGTGTGAAGCGCAAAATTATGGGTTATGATGATAAGATCATGCTCGTTAAAGTACATTTTGAAAAGGGAGGAATTGGCCCAATGCACGAGCACTATCACTCGCAAGTCACATATGTGGAGAGCGGCTCGTTTGATGTAACTATAGATGGAAAAACAAAAACCTTGAGGGCTGGAGACTGTTTTTATATACCACCTCATGACCTACATGGAGCAATTTGTACTGAATCTGGTGTGCTCATAGATGTGTTTAGTCCTATACGTGAGGACTTTATGAAAAAATAAGAATTTAACACTTTTAAGGGTAGGTTAACAAATATTTAAAGTTTATATTTGGGAGCATGTAATTGGTAAACCAGTTTGGTAAACCAGTTAAAATAATAAGTACTCAAAGAAAATCTATAAAAAGAGTGCGAGTTAATTAAATCATTAAAAAAAAAATCAATTATGAATCGAAAGATTAATTCTTTTCTATTTCTTCTCCTACTGTGTGGGTTGAGTGTTTTCGCACAAGATACGCTCCTTGTAAAAGGTGTGGTTACTTCCGGACAGGACGGTAGTCCTATTCCTGGAGTAAATGTTAATGTTTTAGGCGAGACGGGAGGTACCACAACAGATTTTGATGGAAATTACGGGATTAGCGTGCCGTCTAATGGGGTTATACAATTTTCTTACGTAGGCTTTAAGACACAAGTAATCACTATAGGGAGTGAAACCACTATTAATGTAACTATGGATGTGGATAATGAACTTCTAGATGAAGTTGTCGTGATTGGTTATGGTACACAGTCCAGGTCGGAAGTAACCGCTGCTGTAGGTCGTGTTAGAAATGATGATTTAGATCAAATTGCTGTAAGTACAGCACAAGATGCTCTTGTGGGCCAGGTGGCTGGTTTGAATATACAAGCTACTGATTCAGAAGCTGGAGCTGATGCTACTGTAAGTGTACGTGGTATTGGTTCTATTGCAGGAAGCAGTGATCCTTTGCTAGTAGTAGATGGCTTAGCCTTAGAATTTTCTTTTTTTAATAGTATAGATGTAAATGACATAAAATCTGTTGAGGTATTAAAGGACGCAGCATCTGCGGCTATTTATGGTTCACGTGCAGCAGGAGGAGTTATTATTATAACCACCAAGGAAGGAAAAGAAGGTAAAACAAAGTTTAGTTATAGCACCTTTACAGGAGTAAAGGAGGCGATAGGAAGTGATGATTATGATGTAAGTGTGGCAGAGTGGAATGCCCGAGAATTACGTGAAACAGGAGAACTAAGCCCAAGAGCACAATATAGAGAACTCATAGGTGTAGATGAACCTTGGCAGGATCGTTTTTTTGATGGAGGTATTATTGAAAGCCATTTTTTAAGCGCTAGAGGTGGTAGTAAGAGAACGAAGTTCTCTACTTCATTGAGTTATCTTAATGATGAAGGTGTTTTAATTACAGATAGCTTTGAAAAGATAAATTTCAAGCTAAAAGCAGATACCAAGGTTAATGATAATTTTAAGTTTGGAGCATCATTAGCACCTTCCTATACAAATAGAAGACGCTTTGATGGAGGAATTGATAATCTTATCAGACAACAACCTTGGCTTCCTACGCGTCATACAGATCATACAATTCAATTTGTAGACAGGGACAATTTTCCAGATGTACAGGTAGGTGATTATGCAAGGGAAGATCATTTTCAAAACTTTGATCTGTTTGGAGATGGTTCAGAGATAATAGATGACATTAGTTCTACTAGAAACCAGAATCCTATTGCGCAAGTAGTTGAAAGAGACAATAGAGAAACTAACTTTAGAATGTACGGTAAGTTTTATGGCGATTACAAAATTGCAAAAGGCTTAAGCGCTCGATTATCTATAGGAGGAGATTATTCTATTAGAAGAAGAAAGGTTTTTGATGGAATAGAATCGGGAAATATTACTACTAATCCATCTCAAAATATTGAACTGGAATTAGAAAGTAGAGAGCGTATACATATTTTAACAGAGGCATTGATTAACTATAACACCTCTTTTGGTGGTCATAAGTTAGATGTTGTGGCTGGTGCTTCTAGAGAGACTTTTAATACAGCTTTTGAGGAAGTTATAGGGATTGGATTTGAAAATGACCTTATTCAAAACCTTAATGCCGCAACAAGTATCCCAGAATTTGAGTCTTTTGAACTTGAAGAAAACTTGGTGTCTGTGTTCGGACGTGCAAACTGGTCGTATAAAAATAAGTATCTAGGCTCAGTAAGTTTAAGAACGGATGGGAGTTCTGTTTTTGGAGAGAATAATAAGTTTGGATTTTTTCCGGCGGTGTCACTTGCCTGGAATATAGGAAGAGAGGACTTTTTTAGTGAAATCGATTTTGTAAATGATTTTAAATTAAGGGCAAGTTATGGTTTTACAGGAAATAACGCTCTTAATTTGGATAGTCCAATTGTGAATACTTTTCCTTCTATTCAATTATTGGGGCCAGCTACTTTTATAGATAATTCTGGAAGTGTTGCAGCAGGATTGGAAGCACTTAATATAGCTAACCCAGATTTGAGATGGGAGCGTTCTCGTGAGGTAAATGGAGGATTGGATTTTGGATTCTTTAACAATGCAATTTCGGGTTCTATAGATGTTTATAATAAGACAAGTGATCAATTGTTACTCAATGTACCTGTTTCTTCGGTTACTGGTTTTAATGAAGCGCTTCTCAATAGGGGAGAAGTGGTAAATCGTGGTATAGAAGTTGAATTACGTACACGTAATGTGTCAAACAAGAATTTTAGATGGACATCTACCATACTAGCTTCTACTAATGAAAATGAATTAACAGATTTTGCCGGAGCCAGTGGGTTAATATCATTTGTAGAGACCAATAGAGCAGCAGAGTTTATTACACTCGAGGGACAACCTATTACTTCCTTTTTTGGTTTTGTAGTAGATAGAGAAATCCCGCTAGAATTTATTAATGATCCGTTTAGAATTATTGGAGGACAAGCACAGGATGTATATGTAAAAGATTTAAATGGAGATGGAATAATAGATGATGATGATAGAACGATTATAGGAGATCCATTCCCAGATTTGGTATGGAGTATCGCAAACGATTTTAAATATAAGAATTTTGATGCCAGTTTTACCTTTCAAGGGAGCTGGGGAGCGCAAATAAGAAATATTTCTGATGCTATTGTTTTTAATCACTTTAGTAGCTCTCAGGATTTTATTCCAGAAACAACGCCAGATCAAGGTTTTATTAGAGAAAAAATATTTACTGACGATATTATTCAAGATGCTTCTTTTGTATCTTTAAGAACGGTTAATATTGGATATACATTTGATAGTGATTTGAGCAGTAAAATAGGTATAACTAATGCTAGGATTTATGCTTCAGGCCAAAATTTAGTTTTTCTTGTAGGAGAAGATTTCTCTGGATTTAATCCAGAAGGAACTAGAGATAATGGTCCATTAAATCAAGGAATACAGAGAAGAGCAAATCCACTGGCGAGAACAGTGTCCTTAGGATTAAATGTTGAATTTTAAAAAAATAAGTATGAAAGGTTATAAAATAATATTTACACTTTTATTAGTAGGGTTTATGCTTACTTCTTGTGAAGATTTTCTAGATCCAAACCCAACACCAGATGCCGCTATTTCAGGGGTTGATTTTCCAACAGATGAAGCAGAATTGGAATTAGTTTTAAATGGGGTATATGATGCGGTAAAAGGTCAAAATGGTTTAGCGGATACAGATAGAAACCTTAATCATGGGATACAAAGAGAGTTTTATGTAACAGAGATGCTCACAGACAATACACAATCTGCAAATGGTGAATCTGGAGAAGCCTCTCAATTTGACTTTTTTCAGGTAGTAGCGACAAACGGTTTTGTGTTTGATAATTATCGCAGTTCGTATAGCACCATTTTTAGAGCAAATCTAACCATAGAAAATTTAGGAGTGGCTACAGAGGAAAATCGTCCACGTATTGAGGCAGAAGCTAGATTTTTAAGAGCTATGACCTATTTTAATCTAGTCAGATTATATGGTGATGTACCATTGGTTCTAGAAGTAATTTTCCCTGAAGATCAAGATGTGGCATTTACTAGAGTAGCCGCGAGTGAAATATATGATGTCATTATCGATGATTTTAGAT
>CAZXMY010000127.1:0-6768 GCA_964641325.1 uncultured Flavobacteriaceae bacterium
TTGTAAATGTTATCTACTATTTATTTTTTATGCGGTTCGCTTTCGCGAAATCGAGCCTGCGATACCTGCCTGCCGGCAGGCAGGTTCACGAACCAAAGGGAGAGCGAAGCGGTAAAAGCAAACTTGCGCAACCTGTTAAGTCGACTGCTCCGGTATCACTTATTGTCTGTTCTAAAAATGAAGCCGAAAATTTAAGAACCAATATCCCAAAATGGCTAGAACAAGAACACGATAATTTTCAGTTGGTGCTTATTAATGATGCGTCTATAGATGAAACCAAAGAAGTCATTGAAAGCTTTGCCGCAAAAGACCCTCGAATTACCGTGGTGAATGTGGAAAATAATGAAGCCTTCTGGGGAAGTAAAAAATATGCCTTGACACTCGGTATAAAACGAGCAGCACATAAGATTTTAATCTTTACAGATGCAGACTGTGTTCCAGCCTCCAAACAATGGCTGCAACATATGGCAAATGCGTTTGTAGAGCAAAAAGAACTCGTTCTGGGCTATGGAGCTTATAAAAAAATAAAAGGCTCATTTCTCAATAGCTTAATCCGTTTTGAAACGGTGTTTACCGCAATGCAATATTTTGGGTACGCAAAGTGGGGCAATGCGTATATGGGAGTTGGGCGCAATCTGGCGTATACTTCAGATTTATTTTATGAAGAAAGCGGTTTTATGAATCATATGAAGGTGCAAAGCGGCGATGATGATTTGTTTGTAAATGGCGCATCTACCCCTAAAAACACAGCGCTTTGTAGTATTCCAGATTCCTATACCATATCCTTGCCTAAAACCAGTTTTAAAGCTTGGCGTACACAAAAACGAAGACACGTTCACGTCGCTAAACATTATAAGAATAAGCATAAGGCGTTGCTAGGATTGTTTTATGTTAGTCAGATTGCCTTTATAATGCTGGCTATAACGCTTTTAATACTGCAATGGCAATGGCCTATTATTGGTGCTATTATAGGAGTGCGATATCTTATCAATTGGATAGTTGTCGGGAAACTCGCCTTTAAACTCAACGAAAAAGACCTTGCTTTTTTCTATCCTTTGTACGAAGTATTACTCATCATTTTTCAATTAAGTATCTTTAGCTCTAACTTGATTGCAAAACCGCGTCGTTGGAAATAAATAAAGACAAAATACTTTCAGAAATTCATAAGGCAAAAGAGGGTAGCCAGAGCGCTTATAATTTTTTGCTGACTACTTTCTGGAATGAAGTCTACAAGTTTCAGCTTAAAAGGACGCGAGATGAGTATGATGCAGAAGAGATCACCATACAAACGTTTTCCCGTGCCTTCGATAAATTAGAAACCTATAAGGAGACTTATAAATTTAGTACCTGGCTGGTTACTATTTCTAAAAATATCCATATTGATATTTTGCGCAAGAGGGCGTCTTCTATACGATCACAAATCACTAAGAAGGATGAAGAGCGTGTGTATGGTGTACCCGATGAAAATCCTACACCAGAAGATGCCTTGATAAAAAAACAAAATCTCGCGGAGTTACTCCAGTATATCAAACAGCTTAAACCGCATTATCAAGAGATGATTAATTTGCGGTATTTTCAGGAAATGAGCTATAAAGAAATAGAAGAACAACTGGGTGAACCTATGAGCAATGTAAAGGTTAAACTCCTTCGCGCTCGTAGACTGCTGGCAGATATCATAAAAAAAGGAGCAGAATGAGTGGCTTTTCCCTTAAAAAGCTAGGACCAGGATTATTGTTTGCGGGTGCAGCGATAGGCGTTTCTCATCTGGTACAATCTACACGTGCTGGCGCAGATTATGGTTTCGGGCTATTGTGGGCTTTGCTTCTAATTAATGTAATTAAATATCCTTTTTTTCAGTTTGGACCACGATATGCTGCAGCTACAGGCAAGAGTCTGTTAGATGGCTATCTCAAATTAGGGAAGCCTTTATTGGTCATCTATTTTATATTAAGCCTACTTACGATGTTCACCATTCAGACAGCCGTAACCATAGTGACTGCTGGACTTGCCGTACATCTTTTTGGGATCACGGCAGATGCTGCCATTTGGAGTGTTATACTTCTTATGCTGTGTGCTTTTATATTGATTGTAGGGCGCTATAAAGTGTTGGATAAGCTAATGAAAGCCGTTATTATTACACTTACTGTGAGTACCGTGATAGCTGTTTTTTTTGCTTTTCGCGAAAGCGTAACCTCCATAGGCACTGACGGATTATCATTCTCACAGATTGTCCCAGAAGGGGCTGCTGGTATTGCTTTTTTGATTGCCTTTATGGGTTGGATGCCTGCACCTATGGATATTTCGATATGGCATTCTTTATGGACATTAGAGAAAAAGAATAGACAAGAAGATGCAGTAAAGACTGCTTTGTTTGACTTTAACATTGGGTACATAGGAACGGTAATTTTAGGCTTGGGTTTTGTGGCTTTAGGCGCATTGGTGATGTTTGGAACAGGAGAATCGTTTTCCAATTCAGGTGGTGTTTTTGCACGACAACTTATAACGATGTACACCGAAAATCTAGGCGATTGGGCGGCTATCTTTATAGGCATTGCCGCTTTTACTACGATGTTTAGTACCACCTTAACCACCTTAGATGCATCGCCTAGAGCAATGTCTAAAACGAGTAGTTTGTTAGGTATCTCGGGAGTGACTCGTAATTATCTGTTTTGGCTCGCTATACTTCTAGGAGGTACTTGCTGTATTCTTTTATTTTTTGTGAGTGAAATGGGACTCCTCGTAAAAGTGGCTACCATTTTATCCTTTCTTACCGCACCTTTTTACGCTATTTGTAATTACTTGGTTTTTAAGGATGCCAGTATACCTAAAGAGGCACGCTTATCGAAACCTTTAGAATTGGTAAGTATCGCAGGAATCATATGTTTAGTAGGTTTCGGTATTTGGTATATAAGTACGTTATTTTAACTTTCATAATACAGGTTTAAGAGCATTTTATTATTTGAGATGAGGTCTGTCCTTATTTTAACAATTATATTTGCCTCTATGCAATTTGACCTTCTTACCACAGATACTGCAACGCAAGCTAGAGCAGGAAAATTAACAACAGACCACGGTGTTATTGAGACTCCTATTTTTATGCCTGTTGGTACAGTAGGTTCTGTAAAAGGAGTGCATCAAAGAGAGTTAAAGCAGGATATTAATCCAGATATTATCTTAGGGAATACCTATCATTTGTACTTGCGACCCGGTACAGATATACTGCAGAAAGCGGGAGGTCTTCATAAGTTTATGAACTGGGATAGACCTATACTTACCGATAGTGGTGGATATCAAGTATACTCCTTGTCTAATAGACGTAAAATTAAGGAAGAAGGTGTAAAATTTAAGTCGCATGTAGATGGTTCCATACATCTATTTACACCTGAAAATGTAATGGAGATACAGCGCCAGATTGGAGCAGATATTATTATGGCGTTTGATGAGTGTACACCCTATCCTTGCGATTACCGTTATGCAAAACGCTCGATGCATATGACGCACCGCTGGTTAGACAGATGTATTGCTCATTTTGAGAAAACACCAGCCATATATGATTATGAGCAAACACTATTTCCTATAGTACAAGGAAGCACCTACAAAGATTTAAGAGCCCAATCTGCAGAGTATATAGCAAATGCAAATGCCTTTGGAAATGCAATAGGTGGCCTATCTGTAGGAGAACCTGCCGAAGAATTATATGCGATGACAGAAGTGGTGACTGCCATTTTACCACAAGAAAAACCGCGCTATCTTATGGGTGTAGGCACACCTATTAATATTCTGGAGAACATTGCTTTGGGCATAGATATGTTTGATTGCGTAATGCCTACGCGCAATGCAAGAAACGGAATGTTATTTACCGCTCACGGTACCATAAATATCAAGAATAAAAAATGGGAAGAAGATTTTTCTGCCATAGATGAGATGGGCATTACTTGGGTAGATACAGAATATAGCAAGGCGTATTTAAAACATCTTTTTAAATGCCACGAACTTTTAGGGATGCAAATAGCTACGATCCATAATCTTGGATTTTATATGTGGCTGGTAAGAGAAGCGCGTGTGCAAATACTAGCGGGTACATTTGCTAGCTGGAAAGAGAAGATGGTAAAACAAATGGATAAAAGACTCTAATGAAGATTCTAGATTGGTATATCGTAAAGCGCTATATAGGGACATTTCTCACAATGCTCCTGCTTTTTATACCCATTGGAATTACCGTTAACCTCGCCGAAAAAATTGATAAGATGCTGGCCAATCAAGTGCCGTTTGTAGAGATAGCATTGTATTATCTCAACTTTACAATTTATTTTGCCAATCTGCTTTTTCCGTTGTTTTTGTTTCTATCAGTTATCTGGTTTACCTCTAAGCTAGCTAATAATACAGAGGTTATTGCTTTTTTGAGTAGTGGGGTTTCTTTCTGGAGGTTTTTACGCCCCTATATGATAGGCGCTACCATAGTTTGTATAGGTGCTTTTGTGTTAGGAACCTATCTGGCACCTAGAGCGAGTAAAGGATATAATGAGTTTATCTATGAGCATCTTAAAAGACATAAAAAGGCACAAGACACTAAGGAAGTATATCGACAGATTACTGATAATGATTACATCTATGTGAGTAATTTCACCCCTTCTAATAAGACAGGACGCAATTTTACTTGGGAGCATTTTGAAGATAATATTCTTAAATACAAGATGAGTGCTGCGCGAATAACCTTTAATGAAAAGGACACTACTTATACATTATTTAATTACAAAAAAAGAATTGTAGGTCTTGGAGATGATATCATAGAAAAAAAGACCAAAGTAGATACAATACTAGCGTTTGATATAGACGACCTCACTCCAGTAGAGTACATTGCAGAGACGCTTAATACACCAGAACTCAATGCCTTTATTCGTAAGGAAAAAGCAAGAGGGTCCTCGTATATTAGTAGATATGAAGTTACTTTGCAAAAGAGATACAGCTTGCCTGTAGCTGCTTATATCCTTACGATAATTGCCGTTGCCGTAAGTGCTATGAAAAGGCGTGGTGGTATGGGGATTAACCTCGCGTTTGGAATTTTGCTTGCATTTGTTTTTATCTTTTTTGATAAGGTCTTTGGTACTTTGGCAGAGCAGTCTGATTTTCCTCCGCTTGTAGCTGTATGGACACCTAATATTCTGTTTGCTATTTTAGCGGTATATCTTTTACAAAATGCTAAACGCTAGGCTAGGGAGTTATCTTCATTTTCATGTTATTGTTTTTATATGGGGTTTTACGGCTGTGCTAGGCGCATTAATCTCTATAGATTCGGTTCCTTTAGTATTTTTTAGAATGGGTTTGGCGACGCTTTTTATTTATGCCTACATACGTTTCAAAAAAATTGATATTAAAGTTAACGCAAAGGCCTTTTGGGGATTTGCCCTTGCCGGTGTAATTATTGCGTTACACTGGCTTACTTTTTTTGGAGCGATTAAAGTGGCCAATGTATCTGTTACTCTAGCTTGCATGAGTACTGGTGCTTTGTTTACCTCTTTGTTAGAACCCTTGTTTACCAAAAGAAAATTTATTTTTTACGAGTTGCTTTTTGGCGCTATTGTCGTGGGAGCTTTATATATGATTTTTGAAGTGCAACCGCAGTATCAATTAGGTATTGGTTTGGCTTTAATCTCTGCATTTTTATCTGCGGTTTTTACCTTAATTAACGGGAAGTTTATTTCTGCTCATAACCCTACAAAAATCTCGTTTTATGAGTTGGCTATCGGGACGGCATTTATTTTGGGGTATCTGGCTTTCGCGAAAGCTGATACTTTCTTCTCCTCAGAATTCTTCGCACTGTCAGCAAATGATTGGATGTATATATTGGTTCTTGCTTCAATTTGTACTGCCTATGCTTTCATCGCGGCAGTAAAGGTGATGAAACATTTGAGCGCATATACTATTATGCTTACCATTAATCTGGAACCTGTGTACGGGATTTTGCTGGCGTTCTTTATACTAGGCGATACGGAGAAAATGGAACCTAGATTTTACTACGGAGCGCTTGTTATTCTTGGGGTCGTTATTGCCAATGGTATTCTTAAAAATAGACAGGTCTTTACGCGAAAAAAATCAAATAAAGTAGCCTAGAAATCCCTTATATTTGTCAAACCTAACATACCTTTTTATTTAAAGGTAACATTAAAAGAATGGAATATTTAGACTTTGAATTACCCATTAAAGAACTAGAAGAGCAGTTAGATAAGTGCGCTATCATAGGCGAAGAAAGTGATGTAGATGTAAGTCAGACGTGCAAACAGATTGAAAAAAAACTAGCAGCCACTAAAAAGGATATTTATAAGAATCTTACCTCTTGGCAGCGTGTCCAATTATCACGTCATCCTAATAGACCCTATACTTTAGATTACATTAATGCCATTTGTGGTGATACATTTTTAGAATTGCATGGCGATCGTAATGTCAAAGATGACAAGGCGATGATAGGAGGTCTAGGGAAGATTGGAGACCAGAGTTATATGTTTATTGGTCAACAAAAGGGATACAATACAAAAACGCGACAGTATCGTAATTTTGGAATGGCTAATCCTGAGGGCTATCGTAAGGCTTTGCGTCTTATGAAAAGCGCAGAGAAATTTGGTGTACCTGTAGTAACGATTATTGATACGCCAGGAGCTTATCCAGGTCTTGAAGCAGAAGAGCGTGGGCAAGGAGAAGCGATTGCTCGTAATATTCTAGAAATGACCCGTCTTAAAGTGCCTATTATTGTGGTGATTATAGGAGAAGGAG
>CAZXMY010000128.1:0-6762 GCA_964641325.1 uncultured Flavobacteriaceae bacterium
AAGGTGCCGTGGCCGAGTGGCTAGGCAGTGGTCTGCAACACCATCTACAGCGGTTCGAATCCGCTCGGCACCTCAAAAGAAAAGCTTCCTTAATAGGAGGCTTTTTTTATTCATAGGATTGTCACTACAGCGGTTTCCCCGAAGCGTCGGGGCGCTCGGCACCTCAAAAGAAAGGCTTCCTTAATAGGAGGCTTTTTGTATTCATAGGATTGTCACTACAGCGGTTCCCCCGAAACGTCGGGGTGCTCGGCACTTTAAAAAAGAACTTTATGGTTTAATGGTCTGAACGTAGGCGTTCCATGCCATCTTTAATATTAAGTTTGTCACTGGGTAAAAAACCTTTAGTCACCAGAACCAAACCGCAAATTACCAAGACTAATCCCAATAATTTTTTAACTATAAAAACGCGTCTTGCCGTGAGATATCTCTTAAGTTGTTTTGCTAATAAAATCTTTCCTATGTCTATCATAAAATAGGTAGCAACCATAAATCCTAAAAAAGTAAAGAGTCTAGTAGGGTCATTATCTACTGTTGGGCCAACAACCAAAATCACTCCTAGCCATATAACCAACACTCCTATATTAATAAAATTAAGAAAGAAACCTTTTACAAATAATTGCAAATAGCCGTGCTTTATACGCTTAACTCGAGAGGGATCTAAAGTAGCTCGAGTCGGTTTTTTTAAATACATCATCACGCCATACACTACTAATATCACTCCTCCAAAAACATATAATCCTGGTGTATTGCTTAGGTTTTCCAACAACTGAAAACTACTTAGATAGGCGAGTGCAATAAAAAAAATATCTGCAACAAAGACTCCTATATTAAAAAACAGGGCGGCTCTAACTCCTTTTGTTGCTGCAGTTTCTAGCAAGACAAAAAAGACCGGCCCAATCATAAAGGCAAGGACTAATCCGGATGTAAATGCTGCTGGAAAATCTTGAAACATAAGGCTAGAGAGCTTTACACAAAGTTAGGTAAAAGCATTCCAATAAAGAAAGGATGCTGCAGTTGCAGCATCCTTTACAAAGTTTTATATCCTATCCCGCGCTACATAATCTTTATTCTCCCTCCAAAAGTGCGCTTGCGTCTTACTTCTTCAGGATCACCATATATAACAACATCGCCACCGGCACGAATTGTAATATCTGCAAGTTTAGAAGCATATGCTTCTACTCCTCCTCCAGCTCTCACCGAAACTTCTGCAGTTTCTGTAATTAAGTCTCTGCCTTTATAGGAACCGCCAGTATTTACTTTAACCTCTTGCCTTTGAGATTCTCCACTGGCTTCTATGATACCACCTGTTACTGCACGCATTTTTACCTCTTCCACTTTTAGTCCTACCTTAATACGAGCGCCTTCTTGCATTTTAATCTCAACCCTATCTTGTTCTATTAGTTCATTACTGGTTATTACAGCGCCTTCATTGCCGTCTATAATCTCGAGCTTACTGTAATATACATGTACAAAGGTCTTGTTTCCATCAAAAATGAGTCCAATATCCATTCGGATTTTGAGCTTGCCATCTTTATTAATTATCTGAACCTGCGAAGCATCTTCTCCAGAAATTACTACTTTATTCTCATCTGATTTTACGAGATTAACAACAATACGGTCATATACTTTTACTTCTGTAAAATCACCAACATTTTTAGTAATTGGGTTTTGAGCAACACCTGTTGCAACTATGAACAGTGCTATTAGAATATTAAATAATTTCATTGTTTTCGTATTGTTTAATCTAAAGACAAAGATATGTGATGTCTGTTACAGTTTTGTATAAAGTTTACCAGAAGCAATACCTAATAGCTTTTCAGATGCTGTAACCTATTTTCTAAACCTATTACACGGTTTTATTTTCACATGAAGATGGGGTAAGCAATCTCGCGTATTTTACGATCATACCCAAACTTACCAAAATATTTAAACCTAAGTACAGTGACCCTACAATAAGCAATTCATAAAAACTAGAACTAAATTCTGTAAACTCCCTTAATTCTGAAAGCAATGCTAGTACCATAAATAGATTAAGCAATAGAAATATACTCCCAATTGTAAAACCCATTCCTTTTTTTTGATACACTAATTGCAATCCAAGAATGATTAATAATCCAATCGCAACTGGATTAAATATAGAGGCTGTAAAAAACCAATAAAACAAGACGGATCCAATTAAATAATACTCCGTAAACGACTTTTTTATATTAGATATCATAAAACCAAGTTTCATATATAACGATATATTAATATAATTCTTGTAAGTTAGATTATGTTGTTTATCCCTATAATTACTCCCGTACTCCAACTAACCAGAAATCAAGTTGTTTCTTTACAAGGTCGGCATTCTTAACTTTTACTACAACTTCATCTCCTAAGGTTATTTGATGTTTTGTATTCTTACCCATTATAGAATAGGTATCTTGGTCAAACTCATAATGATCCTCTTTGATATCTCTTAAGCGTACCATGCCCTCACACTTATTTTCTATAATCTCTACATATATTCCCCATTCTGTAACGCCAGAAATAACACCTAAGAATTCCTGATCTTCGTGATCTTGCATATACTTAACCTGCATATACTTAATACTATCTCGTTCAGAACTTGTAGCCAGCTGTTCCATATTACTAGAGTGTTTACATTTCTCTTCGTATTCTTCCTGATTTGCTGGTTTACCTCCATCTAAATAATGTTGTAATAAACGATGTACCATCACATCGGGATAACGACGTATAGGTGACGTAAAATGCGAATAATAATCAAAAGCAAGACCGTAATGACCTATATTATCGGTAGAATATACTGCTTTGCTCATCGTACGTATGGCAAGTGTATCTACCATATTTTGCTCTTTCTTTCCGTTTACATCTACTAATAATTTATTAAGGGATGCTGTGGTGCTTTTACGATCTTTTAAATTGAGTTTGTATCCAAAATTCCCAACTACTTTTTCTAAAGAGGCCAGTTTCTCATCATCAGGCTCGTCGTGAATACGGTATACAAATGTCTTTTTAGGTGTTTGTTTTCCTATAAATTCTGATACTTTTCTATTTGCCAATAACATAAACTCTTCTATGAGTTTATTAGCATCCTTTGAGGTTTTAAAAAATACACCTGTAGGATTTGCATCTTCATCTAGATCAAATTTTACTTCTACCTTATCAAAAGAGATGGCACCATCTTTCATACGCTGTTTGCGCATTATTTTTGCAAGTCTGTCTAATTCTAAAGTGGCTTCCTTTAGCTCTTCAGAAACCGTATATTCTTTTTCGGTAAGAGATACTTCGGCAGGAATAGTAGCACTTTTACTTTCGATAATTGCCTGTGCTTCTTCGTAAGCAAAGCGGGCATCACTATAAGTTACAGTACGTCCAAACCATTGCTTTTTAATTTTCGCGGAAGCAGGATCCATTTCAAAAACGGCAGAAAAAGTATATTTCTCCTCATTAGGTCGCAACGAACAAGCGCCATTACTCAATATTTCTGGTAACATAGGTACCACACGATCTACAAGATATACAGATGTTGCACGCTCATAAGCCTCATCATCTAGAATTGTTCCTGGAACCAAATAATGACTTACATCTGCAATGTGAATGCCTATCTCGTAATTGCCATTTTCTAGTTTTTTAAAACTCAAAGCATCATCAAAATCTTTTGCATCTTTAGGATCTATCGTAAATGTGAGGATATCTCGCATATCACGACGTTTCTTAATTTCAGCATCCTTGATAGACGTATCTATTTTATTTGCATAGTCTTCTACTTCTTTTGGAAACTCATAAGGCAAGCCATATTGAGCAAGGATAGAGTGTATCTCTGTATTGTGTTCTCCTGGTTTACCCAGAACTTTAGTCACTCGTCCAAAAGGAGAATCTGCTTTTTCTGGCCAGTCTTCTAATTTTACAACAACCTTATCCCCATCTTGAGCATCTCCAATTTTTTTAAGAGGTACAAATACATCTGTGTACATCTTGTTACTCTCAGAGGTATGTACAAAAGCAAACTTCTTCTGAATTTCGATAATACCTACAAACTCTTCGGTCTTGCGCTTAAGGATTTTTGTAATCTCTCCTTCGTGTTTCTTACTGCGTCGCTGGCGATAAATGTATACTTCTACCTCGTCACCATTAAGGGCTTTATTAAGATGATGCGGTGGTACATAAATGTCTTGTTCTAAATCTGTAACCATCACATAACCGCCACCTTTTCCAGATACATCTAGGATGCCTGTATGATAATTGCGGTTAGGTGTAAGCTGGTATTTACCACGCTCAGGTTCTATAACTTGTTCTTTTGCTTTGAGCTGAGCTAGTTTTTTAATCACTTGGTTGCGACTACTGGCATCATTAACTCCCAGTTTTGCACAAATCTGCTTATAATTAAAACTCTTATGATCATCCTCTTTAAGGATGCGAATTATTCTTTCGGTTATGTTGGAAATTTTTGGGGAAGATCTTCTTCTTTTCTTCTTTCTTGTCATGTAATCTTTCTAATCAATGTGTTTCTTTATATAGGTAGAAACTTATTTTGTGTTTGTTATTTGATACACTCGGACGAGCATATTTCTTATGAAGTTTCTTAATCATAGGTTTTTACAATCAAACCTTTAAGATGGTACAAAGCTACGGTATAAATATTAAATGAAGATTACCTATGCGTTAACAACCTAAAAAGCACACTATTTTAGTGCGCTTTTTAAAAGTATTTTATGCTTACGCGAAAGGTTTACAGTCGTCAGCTTGAATGTATTTCAGGGTTTCTTCTCATTGTTAAAGAAAGATAATTTCTAATCCTTCTCAAATGTGATGCTGAAACTTCCGATACTTCGGGACAGCATGACGGGAATTACTGTATTATCAACTTTTCACTTGCTTTTCCAGTAGTAGTTTGTACTTCTATCACATACACGCCTTTGGATAAGGAAGATACATCAATACTGCTTTGCGTACTTCTTACTACTTCTTGACCCAAGCTATTATAGATGGTCACTTTTTGTAAAGTATTTACCTCAGAAAGTGTAAGGGTAATAGTCTCCTTTGCTGGATTAGGGTAGATAGAAAATGTGGTTAATGAGGATTCTTGGGTGGATAATAAACCGCTTAAATCAAAAACTCTTACATGACCGGAATCAGTACCATTATCGTTATTACCTGCGGCACCTATTGCTACTAAACTTCCATCTGATGACAAACTTACACTTCGTCCTGAGTTATCAAATTCCGCCTCACCATCAATATCCTCGCCTATCTGAACCCAATTTCCGCCTTGATTTTCATAAATCCGCACATGACCAGAATTTGAACCATTAGCACCATTACCTGTTGCGCCCATCGCTACTACATTTCCATTAGATGATAGACTTACACTTATTCCTAAACCGTCAAATACTGCCTCACCCTCAATATCTTGTCCTATTTGATTCCAATTTCCGCCTTGATTTTCATAAATCCGCACATGACCAGAACCTGCTCCATTATCATCATTTTCTTCTGCTCCTATAGCCACAATAGCACCATCAGACGACAAACTTACTGTCCCTGAAAGATCTCCTCCAGCCTCACCATCAATATCCTCGCCTATCTGAACCCAATTTCCGCCTTGATTCTCATATACCCGTACGTGCCCAGAATTTGAACCATTTGCATCATTTCTATGAGCACCTATAGCAACTATACTTCCATCTGATGATAGACTTACACTAGCTCCTGATTCATCATTTTCTGCTTCTCCATCAATATCTTCACCTATCTGAACCCAATTTCCACCTTGATTCTCATAAATCCGCACATGACCCGAACGAATTCCGTTACCACTATTTAAAAATGCACCTATAGCTACAGTAGCACCATCAGACGACAAACTTATACTATCTCCTGAAAAATCAAATGCCGTCTCTCCATTAATATCTTGTCCTATTTGAACCCAAGTATTTTCTTGATTCTCATATACCCGAACATGACCAGAATCCATTCCATTGCCATCATTTAAATTGGCACCTGTGGCTAAAATAGTGCCATCAGATGATAGACTTACACTAGCTCCTGAATTATCACCTTGTGCTTCTCCATTAATATCTTGTCCTATTTGAACCCAAGTATTTTCTTGATTCTCATATACTCGAACATGACCAGAATTTGAACCAGAATCATCATTGCCTGAAGCACCTATAGCTAAAATAGTACCATCAGATGATAAACTTACACTTCCTCCTGAAAAATCATTTGCAGCCTCACCATCAATATCATCTCCTATTTGCACTTGTCCAAAACTAAGAATGGGAATTAATAAAAAGAATAAGAGTTTTTTCATAATTAAAAATTTATAGCAACTAAAGATAGTATTTAAAATAGCAATTTTTGTTTAACAATTAAACCTGTTTCAAACACATAAAGATGTAATAATTAAACAATTTATATGTTAAATCTTAAAAAAATCTTAAATTTACTGTAACGTTTTGATTTTTAGTACGTCTATAAAGTAGTAGATTCCTATGGCATCCATTAAAAAGCTAAATAAAACCACTCTACTTTTTATCCTAATATTTCTATTAGGACTTATTAGTTTTGTTATATATATCAATAGCTCTTTTTAGAAAACAAGACGCGATCAATCGGATATAAAATATCTATAATTAATCTAAGTTTTAGTTAGAAAATTTATTTTTTTGATTTTATAAATTAGTTATTGTTAACATACTATATAATCATCTTTTGTTTTTATTTAAAATTTAAAAAAATATGATGATTATGATAGGG
>CAZXMY010000129.1:0-6752 GCA_964641325.1 uncultured Flavobacteriaceae bacterium
ATATAGGCTAGGTTCTCAAACTTCCTATTTGCCTTAGCCAGTTTGCCAGATTGAGCCCAAGAGAAACTTAATCCTATAAACAAACACAGTATCGTTAATCTAACAGTTATTTTATTCATCTTATATTTATTTTAATAAAAACTTAAGGGTACTAACCCTTAAGTTAAATCTCAATATGCAATTAACAGGCCGCAAATTAGGGCTAGATTTTTTATTACTAAAATTAAAAAAGAACAATCTGTTAATATGGTTATTAGACGTATAATTTCTATATTTTATCCTCATTTATAGGATATTGTAGAAAGAAAATACCTTTTAATTACTCAAAGCTGCTTTTACAATTCTTGCAATTGTACCTCCATCAGCCTTACCTGCAACTCTTGAATTCACTTGTCCCATTACCTTGCCCATATCTTTCATTCCTTCTGCACCTGTGGCACTAATGACTTCTTTTACTATAGCCACAATCGTATCATTATCCATTTGTTCCGGTAAAAATTTAGCAATTACCTTGGCTTGAGCGAGTTCTGGATCGGCTAAATCGGAACGCCCTTGGTCCGAAAATATTTTTGCACTGTCTTTGCGCTGTTTTACCAGTTTTTGTAAAAGTTTCAATTCTTGCTCTTCTGTAAGCTCTTGCTTTGCACCACTTTCGGTTTGTGCTAATAAAATTGCCGACTTTACGGCTCGCAAGGAGGTAAGTGCATTTTGATCTTTAGCTTTCATGGCCTCTTTCATAGCCGTCATAATCTCAGTAGATAAACTCATAGATGATATTTTTAGTTTTTGCAAAAACTTGTTATAAGAACATACATAGTGTTCCAGAAATGCAAATATAAAGAAAAAAGAAACCTGCAATTTTGGGGGGAAATCACAGGTTTCAAGTAAGTCTATTGGTATAAAAATTAGTCTACATTATCATGTAAAAAAGAATTGTTATTACGCAATTGTATTTCATCATTATCATCTGCAGACAATGATGTTCGAGAAATGCTCCCTTCTTTATCTGGAGTTTCCTCCAGCTCTATGCCCATACGTTTATAGGCAGGTTGCTTCTCAATATCATCTATACGCGCTTGGTTGTGGTGAAATTTATAATTAAATTCCTTCATCTTGCGCTTGCGTTCTGCTGCTCTATCTATCAACAGTTTTGAAATAGGGCTATTAATTGGATCTACTTGCTCATCTTCTACATCATTTTCTGGCACCTCTGGAATGGTTCTAGTTTCAAACATAGTATCCTCGTCTTCAGAATCATTAGTGGTTATGGCTCCATTTCCTTTAGAAGGAGTGTCTGAAGGTTCTTCTATATAATCTTCAAGGCTATATCGTTTCTCACCATCTTCTGACAACTCCGTAACAGGAATGATCTCAATAGGCTCCTTTACTTCCATCTCATTGATATCTTCTTCCAGATTAAATAGCACTGGAGCAGTTGTCTCCTCTAGCTGAGTTTCTTCCTTCGGAACAAACAAATCTACACCTTCCAACAAAGGCATATCAAAGGAGAGCATACCGTTGTCTTCTTCTAAATTGTCAATAGTTTCAGACACCGGACTACTTTGAGGTGTAGGAGTTTCAACAATTTCAAAATCTTCACTGGTAACAGATAGAATCTCTTCAAAAGTTACGGGTATTTCTCTCAATATATCAGTGGTGGGAATAAGGTCTAAATCACATTCTTCTTCATTTACTGCGGGTGCTGTATTTTCTTCTCCTGGATCTAATGTGTGAATTATTTTTTCTTGCGATTGACCTATTTCCTGAACTACAACATCTTCTTCTACTTCCAACACACTATTAGAGGATCCCATAAGATTGTGCTCTGCTTTTTGCTCTTCTTCCAGAGTATGGATTATTTTTGTGGTTTCTACGTTTACAATATTGTTTTGCTGTTCTGGGTCAAATCCTGTAGCAATAATCGTTACAGAAATGGCTTCACCCAATATTTCGTCTTCACCCACACCCATAATAATGTTTGCACTATTGCCGGCTTCTGCCTGTATGTGGTCGTTAATCTCTCCTATCTCATCTATCGTAATCTCATCACCTCCTGAAACAATGAGTAAGAGCACATTCTTTGCTCCTGTAATTTTATTATCATTAAGTAATGGAGAATCTAAGGCTTTTGTAATGGCCTCAAAAGCTCGGTTAGAACCACTAGCTGTAGCACTTCCCATAATGGCCGTCCCACTATTACTCAGCACCGTTTTTGCATCTCTAAGGTCAATATTTTGAGTGTAATGATGGGTAATCACTTCTGCGATTCCTCTTGCGGCAGTTGCCAACACCTCATCTGCTTTACTAAATCCAGCTTTAAAACCTAAATTACCATATACCTCACGTAGCTTATTGTTATTAATTACAATAAGAGAATCTACTTGGGCTCTTAATCGATTTACACCTTTTTGAGCCTGCTCATTACGCATTTTACCTTCAAACATAAACGGACTGGTTACTATCCCTACGACTAGGATATCCATCTCTCTGGCCATTTTTGCAATAATAGGTGCAGCTCCCGTTCCCGTACCACCACCCATACCTGCGGTAATAAAAATCATCTTCGTATTTATGCCTAACATTTCCTTAATGTCCAACTCACTTTCTATAGCAGCCTTTTCTCCTACTTCTGGATTGGCTCCAGCGCCTAAACCTTCGGTAAGGCCTACACCAAGTTGTATTTTGATAGGAACGGTACTGTTCTCAAGAGCCTGCGAATCTGTATTGCATATCACAAAATCAACCCCTTTTATACCTTGTTGAAACATGTGGTTGATAGCATTGCTTCCGCCTCCACCTACTCCTATCACTTTAATGACATTACTTTGGTTTTTAGGTAGATCAAATGTAATTCCATCAAATTCTGTCGTACTCATATTTTTGATTTTTGCAACTTATTATTTTTGTTTTGTTTTGCTTTCGCGTAAGCAAACTAATTTTTATTATTTCTATGTACAGATTTACTCTGCATTGTCTAAAAAATCTTTTAACTTCTCTGACCAGCGGTCAAAAACATTTTTTCTTGCCGGTTTACGCATAGGTGGATCTACATTTTCAGAAGCATCTGCAGTGTCTTCCATTGTATTCTCTTCTGTGGTATTTGCTTCATCTGAGCCATTATACGTTCCCGCTTCCAGGCTATTTAATACTAAACCTACAGCAGTAGCAAACAAGGGACTTGTGGTTTCTGCATCACTATCTCCGGCAAGATGTTCATTGGGATACCCTATACGCGTATCCATACCTGTGATATATTCTACTAATTGTTTAAGGTGCTTTAATTGAGAACCTCCACCAGTGAGAACAATACCTGCTATGAGCTTTTTCTTTTGCTCCTCGTGACCATAATTTTTTATTTCTAGATACACTTGCTCAACAATCTCTACTACACGTGCGTGAATGATTTTTGAAAGGTTCTTAAGGGTAATCTCTTTAGGTTCTCTACCCCTCAATCCTGGAATAGAAACAATCTCGTTGTCCTTATTTTCTCCTGGCCATGCAGATCCAAATTTAATTTTAAGCAGCTCTGCTTGCTTCTCTATTATAGAGCAGCCTTCTTTGATATCTTCTGTAATCACATTTCCGCCAAAAGGGATAACCGCAGTATGCCTAATGATTCCGTCTTTAAAAATGGCAAGATCTGTGGTTCCGCCCCCTATATCAATAAGGGCAACGCCCGCCTCTTTTTCTTCTTGACTCAATACTGCATTTGCAGAGGCTAATGGCTCAAGGGTTATTCTACCTAGATTGAGGCCTGCACTTTTAACGCATCTTCCTATGTTTCTAATAGAGGCCACTTGACCTACAACAACGTGAAAATTTGCCTCTACTCTACCGCCATACATCCCTACAGGTTCTTTGATCTCACTTTGCCCATCTACCTTATACTCTTGGGGTAGTACATGAATAATTTCTTCACCAGGCAGCATGACCAGTTTATGTACTTGATTGCATAGCATGTCTATGTCCTTTTCATCTATTACCTCATCTGCATTAGCTCTCGTAATATAATCACTATGCTGTAAGCTTCTTATATGTTGTCCTGCAATACCTACAACTACATCCTGTATTTTTATTCCAGATACTGTTTCTGCCTCTTGAACGGCTTGCTGCACAGACTGAATGGTTTGTGTAATATTATTTACTACACCTCTATGTACTCCTAAGCTTTTGGATTTACCTATTCCTAAAATCTCAACTTTATTGTACTCATTGTAACGTCCAATCATGGCCACAATCTTTGTGGTCCCTATATCTAATCCTACTGCAATATTTTGTTGTTCCATTCGTCGTGATTTTTAAATCGAGACATCTCCTATACTAGACTGCCTATTCTACACCCTTTTTTTTGTACATACTACTTGATTATCATACTTAAGGGTTATCCAGTCGTAATCGTTTACTGTTTTATCATTCTGCGCTTTTTTATAAAACGCTTTATAATTATTAAATTTTAGAGACAATTTTGTGACCTTTCCTAAAACTAATTTATATCCATAGGTTCTTGGAGTGAGTACATAATCTCCATTAGCTCTTTTATTAATTCCTACAATATGTTTTTCTAAAAAAGCATCTTCCCGAATAAAAGTGACTAACTCGTGAACTTCTGGTATATCTTTTTTAACAATTCCAGTTACTAAAGGCACTCTGGCCGAAAAATTACTGGAAAGTGGCATCACCTCTCCTTCAACACCTATGTAATATGAAATCGAATCATTGACTCTTGCAATGGGCTTTCGCTGCTCTATATTAACACCTAATGAGCCATCCATCTTTACATAAACCTCTGCATTCTTGATAAATGGATGTTCATTTACATGAGCCTCCATCTCTTTCAAAGCTAATTTTTCTTTAGTGGACTTTGTAAGGGTGTCTTTATTTTGTATTAACAATTTATTAACCACTTTACGGCTTACAAATGGCTGGCTTTCATCTTCAAATTGCACCCTAACTTCTGGTACTAAACGCTGCTTATTACGATGCGAAGCAAAGGCATATAAAAAGACTGTTGCTATGAGCAACAACATTAGTTTTATGAAGTTCCAATTAATTCGCATTTACTATTGATTCTGTTACTTTTAATACTTCTACTCCTATATCTCCAGCTCCCATCATTACGATTACCCCATGAATGGAATTATGCACGACTTCCCGTAAGTTATCTTTTGACACGAGTAACTTTTTATCACTTGTGATTTTATCCAGTATTAATTGACTTGTAATACCCGCAATAGGTAATTCTCGCGCTGGATAAATATCTAGCAGAACTACTTCGTCAAAATGCGATAACTCATTCGCAAAATCGTCTAAGAAATCTTGAGTCCTACTAAACAAATGAGGTTGAAAAATAGCCATAACTGTTTCTTCGGGATACATCTCTCTAACGCTTTGGTGTACCGCGGCAATCTCTGTGGGATGATGTGCGTAATCATCTATAAGAATAAGGTCATCTGAGGTTATACGATATGTAAAACGCCTATTTACACCCTCGTAAGAGCGTAAAGCCTTAGGAAGCAATTCGGAAGGGGTGCCGTATGCCATTGCCATTCCTAAGGCTGTTACTGCATTAAACAAATTATGCCATCCAGGTAGGTTAAATTGCATCTTCTCCACTACGCCATCTGGATGTTTAAAATCAAAAACGTAGTGACCATTTGTAATTGATATATTTTGTGCGCTATATAATGCGTCATCGCCTATTCCTACAGTATTTCCTTCTAAGGGTAGTCCATTTTTAATGAACAAATTTTTGTGAGACACCTTAGAGGCAAAGGCTTTAAAAGTATTTTCAAAATCCTCTTGATTTTCATAAATATCAAGATGGTCGGGATCCATAGAAGTAATACAGGCAATTTTAGGTTCTAGCTGTAAAAATGAACGATCAAACTCATCTGCCTCTACCACAATCACTTGGTTGCCATTGTGAATGAGATTACTATTATAATTTGTGGTAATGCCGCCAATAAAGGCTGTCACCGGAGCCTGAGTCTCTGCCAATATATGTCCAAGGATACTTGATGTTGTAGTCTTTCCGTGGGTGCCTGCAACGGCCATGGCAAAACTACTATTTGCAATCAGACCCAACACTTCTGCACGTTTTTTGAAAAGGTAGCCGCTTTCGCGAAAGCGTACCAACTCGCCAAAACTATCAGGCACTGCAGGTGTATAAACGACGAGCGTAGTATCCTGATTTGGGAAGTCTCTAGTTACTAAACTACCCCTATCTTCAAAATGTACGGCAATACCTAATTCTTGTAACTCATTTGTTATGGCACTAGGTGTTTTATCATAACCCGATACGTCCTTGCCTTCATTATAAAAATAACGCGCCAAAGCACTCATCCCGATACCTCCAATACCTATGAAATATACTTGCGATATGTTTTTTAAATCAATCACGTATGGCTAGGTATTAATTTCTCCACTTCATCTACTATATGTTTTGTAGCATCTGGCAAAGCAAGTTGATTAATGTTTGTTCCTAAGGTATTGCGCTTTTCTCCATCTAAAAGAAGCTCTTTTAGTATAGTCTCAAAGGTTTCTTGCGCATCTTTTTCTTTGATTAAAATACCAGCGTTTTGAGAGGTAATGGCTTCTGCATTTTTAGTTTGATGGTCTTCTGCAACATTAGGCGAAGGCACAAAAATTGTTGCTTTCCCTACAATACAAAGCTCAGAAACAGAGCTTGCTCCTGCTCTAGAAACGATAATATCTGCCGCGGCATAGGCCATATCAATAGCATCTATATAGGC
>CAZXMY010000130.1:0-6648 GCA_964641325.1 uncultured Flavobacteriaceae bacterium
CCTGTATATGATAAAACCGCTGTTTTTCTTTAGGACTCTTTTTCTGTACAATTAATCCGTAAATAGAGGAAATAAAGGGTAGTGCTTTACTAAAATTGTGATCCAGATGGGCAGCTGTATTTAGAATTTCTAAGAGTTGGTATAGAGATTTGAAGGTAAAGCTGTCTTCTAGTTGTATCTCATATCTATCCAGAATATCTTGTACTGTTTTTTGTATACCTGTAGTGAGTAGTTTTTCATCAAAAATGAGCGCGCGCTTTATGTGAGCATATGCAACGTTGAGTTTTTCTTGCTGCAAAAAGCGTTTGTGGTTTTCTTGCGCAGATCTTGTGAGGGCATTAAGATCTATTTCGGGATGCAAATGACTGTATTGTATTTGGGTGTGCTCACTCTCAATAAGTGCAGAATATAAATCGAGCTCTCTTGCTTTTTTTGATGCTTTAAGGAGAAGTTTTCTCGCAGCCTTAGGAAGATTCTGTTCATATAAAACTCTAGCGACAAGAATCCACTTAAACACTTGCATGTCCTCTGAGGTCTCTGTAGCAAAATTGCGCGCAGCGATAAAATCTATAAGGCTGTCTTGTAGTCTTTTTGACAAGGCATGATAGGCATTTCGGTTGGGTTTTCCGTATAGAACGGTGTCTATGTTATCAAGCGGAGTTTTCTTTCTTATCAGGTTGTACAACTCGATATTCCTAACGTCTGATCTTTTGTTTTTAGCCCGCAAATAGAATCTGAAAGCAGTACTCTCTTCTTGAGAAAATTGATGTATTTGCTTAAATAGTTCCAAATTATATCGTAAGGAATTTTATATAAAAATACTATTTATAATATATAAAGGATGTATATATTAATAAAATATCATAAGGAAATGAGAAATATTTGATTTTGTAATCGCTGTGTAGCGTTCATATTTGCAGGGTAATCAAACAATAATAATTATGGAAAATTTAAGTAGTACAACAGAAAATGAAGTAAGACATCAAGAGCCAGAAGCGTTTAATTGTAAACCAACATCAGCCTTTATAGGAGCCTCTTGGAGTGCACTTTTTATTGGAATGACAGCCTTTTGTGTTGGCCTCTGGAATGCCAATATGTATCTCAATGAGAAAGGGTATTATTTTACCATATTGCTTTTTGGGTTATTCTCTGTGGTTTCTGTACAGAAAAGTGTAAGAGACAGACTAGAAGGCATTCCCGTTACAGATATCTACTATGGGATCAGTTGGTTTGTAACCATAGCTTCTATTCTATTACTGGTAATAGGGCTGTGGAATGCCGATTTAGATTTGAGCGAAAAAGGTTTCTATGGGATGTCTTTTGTACTCAGCTTATTCTCTGCAGTAGCCGTGCAAAAAAACACACGAGATATCAAATGGCTAGAAGACCAAGAAAAGTAAATCAATAAAGGCTTTTTGATAGGGAAGTCTTTATTGTTTGAGTCGTTTCTCTCTGGAGAAACTTAGCCCAATGACTGTTCTAGTTGTTGGGTTTTTTTATGCCTATATATTAACCTATAGAAATGGTACAACTGGATGAGGAGCCAAACCAGCGCAGCCTGTATTTAGATGCCGTTTTATACACAAAGTCCCGTATTAATCTAGGGATAAAGGCAAGCAATGCCGCCACTCGTTGCCATTTAGGAATATTAGAAACGATGCGTAAGAACCCATCAGAATGTGTGTGGAGGCCTTCGCTATCTATGAGAATTACGGTATCCAAACTCTTTGTGCTTCTATTATAATGGCGCAATAGGTCTTGACCTTTAGGGGATTGAAAGGCAACAAATTGAAATAGGCTTTCTGGAGCGAATTTAAGGAGCCAGCCCACTACGCCGTTGCATAGATTACATTCTCCATCAAATATTATAATATCTCGGTATGGGTTAGTTTTCATTTTAAATATCTAATTATGAGGTTTCTGTCGTTAGTATACTATATTCATTTCTAAAAGAAATATTAAATTTTATCTCATAGTCCCGTAAGTCCTTTTTTTGCAGGATCAATTGACAAAGTATATCTTAAAAGTGCGTTTTTGTCTACCTAGCTTGCGGTCAGGAGCCTTATTTTCAAATTTTATGTAAGTTTTTAGTTTGGAGATACGACCTAGTGCTCAAAGAATCATCAAAAAATTAGTATTATGAAGAAGTATTTACTCACTTTATTATGTATTGCAGGTTTAGCGGTCTCTACGCAGGCACAAACGATTAAAAGTATCCCTTTCTCTAAAGAAATTAGAGAACGAGGAAATGGATGGCATAAATTCCAATTTCAAGGAGTTACCTACGATGTAGAGATAGCCGCAGGAGGCCTTGTACAAGGTAATCTTACTTGGTTAGATGGCACTACCTATTCAGGTAGTTTAGGAGGTATACATATAAACGGTAAAGGAACATATACCTGGGCAGATGGATCTCGTTATGAGGGTTCTTTTAGAAAAAACCAACGCTACGGGAAAGGATCTATGATTGCAAAAGATGGTTCTAAGTGGAGTGGTAAATGGAAAAACGATAAGAAAAACGGAAAAGGAAAAATGTTTGATGCCAAAGGAGAGCTTATAAAAACCGGTGTCTGGCAAGATGATAAGCTTGTGGTAAAATAAATTCTTACACAGTGTTAATTTAGAAGACTCGCTACATCGTAGCGAGTTTTTTATTTTAAAGGAACCTACAATTTAATTATTACTTCCTGTAAGGAGTCATCTGTAGATAGGTTCATTTTTTTTCGTAAGCGATAACGAGCTTTTTTAACCCCTTCACTTGAGATATTTAGAATATGGGCGATTTCCTTAGATGATAGATTCATTTTAAGTAAAGAAACAAGTCTTAAATCATTATTACTTACTTCGGGATACTGTGTCATAAAGCTGGCATTAAAGTCTTTATGCAAGTCTTCAAAATACGACCTAAATTGTTGCCAAGCATTATCACCGTTTATATCTAAATTGATATTGTTAATAATGTTCTGGTATTTCCTAGTGTTGTTATCGGTTCTTTTGAGCTCCGTAATTTGAGTTTTTAGATTGAGTAACACTTCATTTTTGTGTGCAATGTGCAGCGCATGTGTTGTCAATTCTTTTTCTTTAAATTCTACTGTGGAGTCATAGAATTCCTTTTCTGCTTTGCCTCTTCGAATTTTTTGTTTAATGGAATACGCCAGTGCTGCTGCTAGAAGAAAAAAGCTCACCACTAAAATGTAGAGTATACGCTGCCTATTTTTTGCAGTTTCTTGCTTTTGCTTTAGGAGTATAATTTCTTTTTCCTTTTTTTCTATATTGTATATCGCTCGTAACTCGTCTATATCCTTAGTGTATTTTTGAGCGTTTAGGGTGTCGTTTAACGTAAAGGCTTCTTTATAATCTAGGAGTGCTTTTTTATAATTGGCTTGTTTTTCAAAAACTTTTGATCGCTGTATATAGCTTTCCATAAGGAGTTCTACTGTATTTGTAGAATCAGCTAGCCTAATCGCCTCTGTATGATTTACTATTGCTTTTTTATAGTCTTCTTGTAAAGTGTTGAGTTGTCCATATTCATTGTATCCTATAATGATATTATAGAGACTACCGTTCTTTTTTTTGAGCGTCATACTTTGATCTAGCATCTGTATTGCCTCTTCTAGTTTGCCCTGTTCTGCTTGAATTCTTGATAAATTGGCATAGACTATTCCTAAAAGATTTTCCATAGAAATTTTCTTAGCATTAACCAGTGCTTCCTGAAAGTTTTTTAGCGCTTTTTCTGTTTGGCCTTGTTGCTGTTCTAGATTCCCCATTTCATTATATGTGATAGCTAGCATTTCTATATCTTCTATTTCTTTGAAGATTGTTAGAGATTGATCAAAATAATTACTGGCTTCTTGATTATTATTTCTAATCATTTCAATGCGCCCCGTCATTCCTAAAATAACTCCCTTTAGTTTGGGTTCTGGGTTTTTTAGGGTATCTAAAATTTGCATCGCATTAATAAGAGAACGACTTCCTTTTTCATAATTACCGGCATCGGTAAGCACACTGCCTTTACGTTTTAATAAAGAAGCCATACCGTAGCCATCTTTAATATCATGAGCGATGTCATATCCTTTGTCTAGAATTTCTAAAGAAAGATCGAAATTACCCTGTAGTGCTTCTAATGTACCATAATCATCGTGGGTGTCTACGAGTCTGGTAGATGGAGCAATTTTCTGAAGCGTTGTAATGCCTTTTTTGTAATAGTATCGTGAAGAATCCGGCTGAGCATCAAAACGATAATACATTCCAAGATCGGCATAAGCCGTACCTAAACCTTTTAAATCATTATGTTCTTTAGATATAGAAATCCCTTTTTGAAGATATCCAAAACTCTTTTCCTTATCCCTATGTAAAGTTGCTTTAAACAATTTTCTAGCGACATCAATTTTCTCATCTCCACTAGTTGATGTTTCTAATAGCTTTTGCATTTGATCAATTTCTTGCTGATTTTGTGCATAGCTGTTTAGACTCATCATTACAATTAAAAATCCGATAAGGGTTTTCATGTCCACTTTTTTAATGGCCTTATAATACGTTTTATGCAAAGGGACGATTCGGGTAGATACATTCAATCTCATGAGGATAGGTTTTACAAGTATTTGAAATATACGTGATATTCTCTTCTCTATAACTTCTTTGTATACAGTTATTTGAGTCAGATTATTCTGTCATTGTAAATATCCTTCTGTTTCATCAAATTCTTCAATTTTTAACGTGGACAAGAGGTGGACATGGCGTTTTTTTCTTTTTCTTGATGTCTACTCCATCTATTTTCGCATCTCATTAATTAATCAAAGAGAGGTATGAATAAATTAGCTAAAGTCTTTTTAATGCTTTTATGGATGCCGGTAGTACTATCGGCTCAAGAAAAAATGAGAGAGACACTTTCTTCCTCTGGAAGTTCTCATATTGTTTATGACGAACTATCCAGTTATTTTATTCAGGAAAGTATAGGACAGGCAAGCGTAATCCATACGTTTACGAGCACTACAAATTTTAGTGCTAGACAAGGTTTTCTACAACCTATCTCACCATCTACAATTTATAATGGTTTTGAAGATACTATCGATGCAGATATCTGGCCTAATCCATTTAGCGAAATCCTAAATATTACCTTCAATGAGCCATTAATAGGGCCAATTAAAGTGCGCATATATGATCTTACAGGCAGGAAAGTGTATGATCAATCATTTGTACCCGCTCCTTCATATGTCTTATCCTTGGATATCTTGGCAAGAGGAGCTTATACACTCATTTTAGAAAGTCAAGCACGATCTTTCACAAGTAAACTTTTACGAGGATGAAGGCAGTATTGTATTTCGTCCTGTTAAGTTTCATCCTGTGTAATGAAATTAATGGACAGCAGCTCTTTGCCAATGCAGGAGTTACTGCAAGTAATTTTGATTATCAAAATACCCAAGGGCAAACCCTAAATAATCTATTAGCTGTTTCTAATGGACATATTGTGTCAGGATATAGAACGGGATTGGATAGACGGGAAGCGTTTTTTCTTAGACTTGCAGCAAGTTACAATGCCTATGGCGCTATTGGAAGCGATGCAATATTGGATAATTATTTTGAGTGGGATTTAGATTTTATAGGCGCTGGAGTAGGGTTAGATGTGCGTCTATTTAGATTGCGAGATTTTAATTTTATGTTCACTACTACCTTAACTGCCGAGTATTTATTGAGAGGCACCCAAACCATAAATAATCAGGTTTTTGATCTTAGAGGAGAACAAGAGTTCCAGGCTTTTAATTTCTTTTTTCGAGCAGGTCCAGAAGGACAGTATCCTATATCACGTTCTAGCAAGCTTACGTTACGATATACTTATGGCACATCATTAGGTCTTATCTCACAGGGAGATGATGAAACTTTAAATATTAACGCACATCAATTTGCAATAGGAATACTCATCAATCTTCCTAGTTGTAATTGTAATTACTAATTATTTACTATTATGAAAAAACAACTACTTTTTTATGCGATGCTTATGATCATAGGTTATGGTCAAGCGCAAACCGATGGAATCACCTATCAAGCGGTTATTATAGATCTAAATTCGCAGCAACTCCCTGGTGTTGATATACCTTCTAATAATCTACCCGATACGCCCTTACAGGTGCGTTTTACCATCTTAGGTGCTCTTGGTGAATTGGACTATGAGGAGATACACAATACGGTTACAGATCCTTATGGAATGATTAACCTGACTATAGGTCAAGGAAGTCCAACTTCTGCTAACTCATTTACAGATATTTATTGGGCAGATGAAAAAATCCTAGAGGTAGATATTGATTTAAACGACGGAAGTGGTTTTGTAGATTTTAGTGCACAATCGCTTACCTATATCCCTTATGTAAAACATAGAGAAATTATTGCTTCTTCCACTTTGGATGTAGATGGGGAGACCAATCTTAACAGTGAACTTACTGTAAATAATCAGGCAACGACTTTACTTACTGGAGATTTATTTGTAGAAGGGTCGGCCTATTTTCAAGATGGAAATTTTGTGAATTTGTTTGTTACTGAAAATACAGAAATGAATGTGGTTGATATCTCTGGACCAACTACAATAGAAGGTAATACTACAATAAATAATACTCTTCAAGTAATTAATGAAAACTCTACAAACTTAACGGGAAC
>CAZXMY010000131.1:0-6631 GCA_964641325.1 uncultured Flavobacteriaceae bacterium
GTTCTCGCATACACTTTAGATGGACGTATATAGGCATCTTGATCAAAGCCTTGAAGTGGCGTGGCATCTTTTCGCGCAAAGCGTAAAGAACGATAGACAAAAACGCGTTCTGTATCAATCAAATGCAAGAGTATTTCTTTAGGAGTCCACTTGCCCTCAGCATATCTATAATTGAGCTTAGATTCTTCTATAGTATTGAAAAAGTGTATGGTCTCATCTCTGCCAGAATGCAAAGCCTGGACTAGCGTCTCATCTTTAGGGACCAGATTAATATACTGACTATAATTAGGATGATGCTCTTTAGGGGAAATATCTTGAGTTGTCATTGGGCAATTTATTTGAAAGTAATGTACAAAAAAACCCTTCTTGCTAAAAAGGGTTTTCCATAAAATTTAGTATTAATCTTAAATTAAGTCTTGAAAAATCGAGTGCATTAAACGCTTCTTATCATTAAGACTTTCTTCTAGGGATATCATTGTTTCTGTGCGGTATACTCCGTCTATATCATCTAGGGCAAAAATTATATTCTTGGCGTGATCAGTATTACGAGCTCGTACTTTACAAAAGATATTAAATTTACCTGTAGTCACATGTGCTACCGTCACAAAAGGAATTTCTGCAATGCGTTCTAAGACAAATTTTGTTTGCGACGTCTTATTTATAAAAATACCTATGTAAGCAATAAAAGAATAGCCCAACTTAGCATAATCCAAACTTAAAGAAGAGCCGTTTATGATCCCTGCCTCTTCCATTTTCTTTACTCTTACGTGTACCGTACCTGCAGAAATAAGTAATTTTTTTGCGATATCTGTAAAGGGAATTCTTGTATTCTCTATAAGCATGTCAAGAATCTGGTGGTCTACTTCGTCTAATTTAAACTTTGGCATTATATCCTTTTTATTAATTTATATTCAAAATTAATTCAATTTTACTGAATATTATGCAATATGGCATGCCAAAATATACTACAACGTTGTAGTAATCTTATTATCTTCTAAAAGTTTCCTTATATCGGATGTAATTTCGTGTTTTCTTGAAAATTTTATTTTTAATTCATCGCTAAGAGCTTCTAATGTCTCATGTCCAAACTTAGCCGTAGTCTCTTCATTTACAGAAAGTAAGGGTTGAAACTGTAGCGTGCCGTTTTCTAGAATTTCCTTGTACTGTATCCCGACATCTCCCTTATTTGTATTTTTTATTAGTACATCACAGTAGCATTTCTGATGCTCTGGTATTGCAAAATAATCCTCGGGAATATGCTCTTTTTCGTCTATAATGGCCATTAAAGCATTCGCAATAGCCAGAAACATATATTCCCTGGACTTCTCCCTGTCATAATCATCTGCCACGTGCCCTGCTTCGAACAAAACGGTAGGCACCTTTTCATGTTGAAAGGTATCGCCTACACAATTTAGATTAAAACTATCATCATATCGTCCTATCTGATCCGGTAACAATGCAGAAAGACTAGCATATATACTCGTTATAATGGACATAGATCGCTTTCGCGAAAGCGTTACACTTCTATCTACATCTGCAGAAGGGCTCAAAAAGGAAAGGACAGATGGTGTTCCTGTCTCTTCAAAACCATAAATAGTGCGCTGCCCGTGTAGATTAAAGCATATATGGGGATTAAACTGGTCAAAAACGACTCTAAGTATATTGCTTTCTGGCTGTGATCGAGTCTGTGCATCCCTATTAAGATCAATATCATTAGCATTATTACGCGTATATGCGTAGGCGCCATCAGGATTAAGTATGGGAATGATACAAAGCGTAAGATGTTCTAAAAGGGTATCCATTTCTGAAATTCCGGTACCGTTTTTAAACGCAAGCAACAAATCAAAAATAGCCTTTGTGGTGGTACTTTCATTGCCATGCATTTGAGACCACATGAAAACACGTGTTTTCCCTGTGCCTATTTGCAGTGCATGTATCGGTCTATTTTCTACCGAATAGCCTATGCAATCGACGGTACAAAAGGTATTTGATTTTTCTAAAAGTGGAGCTATTTTTTCACCCGTAATATAACGTCCAGACAACAGTCTTTCATGATTTTTTAGGTGCCAATTTTGAAGTTTATATACGAGATTATTTTCTTTCACCAGACAAAGGTAAGAATATACTTATTTACAACTGTAAACATTGCCTTGAACATTTTAAACCCATATTGTATACATTGTAAACTAAGTAGGATACTTAGATATTGGAAATTATCCACAAATAGATTATAAAATAGTTAATAACTTATTGATCAACATTTTAATTTAATTAAATTAAAGTAATTATTCAATAACATATTGATAATTTCCAAAGAATATGCACTGCTAAACATCTATTGTTTACATCTGTAACGTATATTTGTACAGAAGTACCGTATACGATGTTAAACACCACTCAATTTGCAAAAAGATTAGAAATCATACTCGAAGAGTACGAACTTTCGGCGGCTGGATTTGCACAAAAAATTGAAGTAGGTCGTGCCAGCATTTCTCATATTTTATCGGGCAGAAATAAGCCGAGTCTGGATTTTGTTTTGAAGCTTATTAAAGCTTTCCCAGAAGTGGACCTATATTGGTTATTAAACGGCAAAGGGAGCTTCCCAAAATCTCCTTCAAGTCCCCTATCACATGCAGAGACTCAAATAAATACTACTCAAGAAAATATTGAATTCGCTGCAAAAAATAAAGTCGCTACAATGAGGGATACAGAAGTCTCGCAAAAAACTATAGATAAGATTGTGATCTTTTACTCAGATGGTTCTTTCGAACCCTATCACTCCTAGACTTTGGGATATAGCCCTCAAGTCGTACTTTTAACCTATGATAAAATCTTTCCTAGCACTTGTGCTATGCTTATTTCTTATATGCTCTTGTAAGGCTCCAGAAAGAGACTGTAAAGCCTTTAAAACTGGTGAATTTACCTTTGAGACCTTACTCAATGGAGATCTGATCACTACGCGATTTATACGCAATGATACCTTAGAAGTAGATTATTTTCGAGGCAAGGCAGATTCTTCTTCTGTGCGCTGGATTAATGATTGTGAGTATATCGTTCAAAAAATAAACCCTAAGAGTATGAGCGATAAAAAGGCGGTTCATATGAAGATTTTATATACCGAGGGAGATTTTTATACCTTTGAGTATTCGCTAGTAGGCGAAGACCTAAAACAACAAGGAACCGCTAAAAAGATTAACTAATGTTAGAAATTTTTACTTCTCCAGATGCTTGGATAGCCCTATTAACCCTTACATTCTTAGAAATAATACTAGGTATAGATAATATTATTTTTATCTCTATTGCTGCCGATAAGCTTGAGCAAAAAGAACGCAAAAAGGCGACTAACATTGGCTTACTATTAGCTATGGGAATGCGAATCATACTGTTGTTTGGGATTTCGTATCTCATTGCTTTAAGTGTACCGTTCTGGCATATAAATAACTCTTGGATTTCTGGTGGCATAAGCTGGCAAGCCATTATACTCTTTGCGGGTGGTGTTTTCTTGCTTTGGAAGAGTGTACACGAGATCTATGAAAAAGTAGATGAAACCGGCGAAGAAGAAAAAGAACTCAAAGAAAAATCGTCTTCTTCCCTCTCTCGAGCTATTGTACAAATTGCGATTATTAATCTTGTGTTTTCCTTTGATTCTATATTGACCGCCGTTGGGATGACCAATGGCTTATCTGATGACCCTATGCAAGCACTTATCATAATGATTATTGCCGTAGTCATTTCCATCTTAATTATGATGGCCTTTGCAAATCCCGTAGGTGAGTTTATTCACAAACATCCTTCTTTACAGATTTTAGGACTAGCTTTCCTTATCTTAATAGGTTTTATGCTTATTACAGAAGCAGCGCATTTATCACATTTAAAGGTGTTTGGATCAGAAATAGGCGCTATTCCTAAAGGATATTTGTACTTTACGATTGCCTTTTCCCTTATGGTCGAGTTTATCAACTTTAAGTTTAAAAAGAGTAAAACCGCTAAATAACAAGTTCTTTTAGTAGTAGGCTAAGGATACGTTTGCTTTCGCGAAAAAGTGTTAGAATACAACCCCTTTCCCCTATAGATAGAAAACAAGGTGTTTGGGGATAATTAAAAATAATTTGATGTCAGAAAGATACATTTCGCTATTCCCTCGTATTAAAGCGGCTACATTAGATGGTATATTGCTCATTTTGATGATGTATCTATCATCTGAACTATTAGCCGAATTTGATAATGTTCCAAATTATGTGAGAACTGTCTTGTTTGTCTGCATATTCTGCTTGTATGAGCCCTTGATGGTTAGCTTTTGGGGCAAAAATTTAGGACAACATAAAATGGATATTTGTGTACGTCGCGCAAATAATTTGGATAAAAAACTACTCCTACATAAGGCAATCCTGAGATATGCAATAAAGTTCGCCTTGGGATGGCTCTCCTTAGTGAGCATAACAGGAAGTGCAAAACATCAGGCTTTGCACGATAAGGCGGTAAATTCTGTGGTGGTACAGGATAATCAGTAATAAATTTCTTGCAAGGGTGCTACACCAAAGTATTTAAACAAAAAAAGAAGCTCGAAAGCTTCTTTTTAAATTAAAATAGAAAAACCCAGTCTACTTCATTATCGTCTCCTTTGTAAAGCCATTATTAAACTTCACATTCGTTAAGGTTTGCACGATACTAGGTGTTTCTCCGTATTCTCCTTTTTCATTAGGCATAAAATAAGTTCGTTTAGTTGCTATTTTCTGACCTTCGATATCCTCATACTCATAGTTTCCTACTATCGCTGGCACACTCACTCCCATAGCCGGAAGTGAGAAAAGAAAACGGTCTATCATTTTAGTATCTGGATTTACATACAAGATATAGCTATCATTTTGCTCTTTTCCCGTAATGGCTGGATCATAGCTTACCGCTACTTTATCGTAGCTAATCCCATTATACTCCTCTTGTCCCATGGCTTTAAGCACAGTTCCTTTATCACTCAGTTTATACGGCATTACAAACCAAAAATAATTGGCGCGACGTAAGAAATCTGTTCCACCTATTGCTGCTGGATCATCAAGCTCCTTTCCATCAACCATAACGTGCGCTTTCTCTCCATCAAAATATTGCTCGATTTTACCCTCCATTCCTGGCATAGCATTGATATCATTTTGTGAGTACACGGCATAAGAAGCCTCGTTGCTAAACATATAGCGTTCTTGAGATACATCTGCCTTACCATCTGGATAACGGTAATCATAGGAGTATTGGACGTCTTTTTTGCTGTAAAGATCATCCCAACCTCCTTGTGCAAATGCTACATTTGCAAGAATAGATTCTGGATTTTGTGCATCATAGTCAGGAGCTTTTTTGACTACAGTTTCAATCTCGTTGATTGCATCTGCTTTTTTTGAAGTTTCTCCACAAGAAATGGCTAATAGGCCTATCATAAGGCCTAAAAGGATGTTAGTGTTGTTTTTCATAATAGTGTTTTGGATAGTTTAATAGAATTATGTCGGTATTTATAGAAAACCTTACAAAAACTAGTCAATATTTCTTTATGTATTTGCGAAGTGCGGCTAGTTCGGATTACAAGCCAAGGTAGTTCTGTTCTATACTTAAACTAACTTATGAGATCCTGACCTGCGTTAGGATAAGCGACTCGATACAGCTAATGACGGCTTCTCACCTACTTTTGCGGAATAGATCCCGAAACAAGTTCAGATACGTGATTCAGACACTTATACCGGCAGCAAAAGTCGTTCTATTCCCATTTTATGAGATCCTGACCTGCGTCAGGATAAGCGATTCACGAACTTTTAGCAAAGCTAAAAGTTGTTCGCTGCTTACATATTCCTCCTATACTGACCGCCAACTTCAAACAGCGCACTAGTAATCTGTCCTAGCGAACAAACTTTAGTGGCTTCCATGAGCTCTTCAAAGATATTGCGGTTATTTACGGCGGCATCTTGAATTTTTTCAAGAGACGCTTTCGCGAAAGCTTCCTTAGCCTCGTGCAAATTATCCAACATCTCTATCTGGTATTGCTTCTCCTCTTCGGTGGCTCTAATCACCTCTGCCGGACGTACCGTTGGACTTCCTTTAGAACTTAAGAAGGTATTCACACCTATAATCGGGAATTCCCCAGTATGCTTTAAGGTCTCATAATACAAGCTCTCTTCCTGTATTTTAGAACGTTGATACATGGTTTCCATAGCACCTAAAACACCACCACGCTCTGTAATACGGTCAAATTCTAACAATACCGCTTCTTCCACCAAATCGGTAAGCTCTTCAATAATAAAAGCACCTTGGATTGGGTTTTCATTCTTGGCGAGGCCTAATTCCTTATTAATAATAAGCTGTATCGCCATTGCTCGACGTACACTCTCCTCTGTAGGCGTTGTAATGGCCTCGTCATACGCATTGGTATGTAGGGAGTTACAATTATCATTAATCGCATACAACGCCTGTAAAGTGGTACGTATATCATTAAAATCAATCTCTTGAGCGTGTAAACTACGCCCAGAAGTCTGTATGTGATACTTAAGCATTTGCGCCCGTGGATTGGCACCGTATTTTTTCTTTAAAGCCTTTGCCCAGATACGTCTTGCCACACGACCTATCACCGAATATTCTGGATCGATACCGTTAGAGA
>CAZXMY010000132.1:0-6629 GCA_964641325.1 uncultured Flavobacteriaceae bacterium
TTATACAGATGATAGAATTACAGAGTCCATAGAAACGACTGGAAGCAAAACCATTGTTAAGGTCACTAAGGATAATAGAACGTATTTATGGGAACCTTACTCTAAGGCACACGCTGCTATCTATGATATCTCTCAAAATCTATACAAAAATGTATATGGCAACAAACTTATGTTTGAAGAGATAAATAAAGACTTAGGCGTTACTTATCGTTATGAATGGAATACCAGTAATCAATTCGGTTTTGTAAAAAGAGTAAGCCTGATTAATCATAATACGCAAGAAGTTGAGATTTCTATATTAGATGGTTTTCAAAACATACTCCCTTCAGGCGTAGGCGAAGATTTACAGAAAGCATATAGTAATCTTGTAGATGCCTACAAACGTACAGAACTCAAGCAAAAAGAAGGTATCGGTATATTTGCTTTAAGCGCTATTATCGTAGATAAAGCAGAACCTAGCGAAGCTTTAAAATGTAATATTGCCTGGTCGAGTGGTCTGGATAATGTAACGTATCTAATATCATCTAAGCAATTAGATGACTTTAGAAAAGGACAAGATATTGTAGAAGAAACAGACGTAAAAGCAGAGAGAGGCGCTTATTTTGTACAATCCCATTTTCAATTACCCGCAGGTGAAGTGAAAAAATGGCACTTTGTTTTAGATGTCAATAAAAATGCAAACGATCTTCAAGAAATAGCGCAAACGATTCGAAATACTCAAGATATAACTTCACTTCTCCAACATGATATAGAAAAAGGTACTAATGAACTTTTGGAACTTGCCAATGCCGCAGATGCTGTACAATTAAGCGCAGATAAACTAGCAAACACGAGACATTTTGCCAATACACTTTTCAATATTATGAGAGGTGGGATTTTTGATGATAATTATACCATTGAGAAATGGGATTTTGAAGCCTATATAGACAAAGCGAATAGAACAGTCGCAGAGAAACAAAAAGCGGTTTTAAATACCTTGCCAGCAACCTTTACACTAAGTCACCTTAAAGAGCTCGCATCACAAAATAAAGATGTGCATTTCAAGCGACTGTGTCTGGAATATATGCCCCTCAAGTTTAGTAGAAGACATGGAGATCCTAGTAGACCATGGAACAAATTCTCCATTAATACAAAAAATGAGGTTGATGGATCTAAAGTATTGGATTATCAAGGAAACTGGAGAGACATCTTCCAGAATTGGGAAGCGCTTTCCCTATCTTATCCGGAGTTTCTAGAGAATATGATTCATAAATTTCTCAACGCTACAACTTTTGATGGTTATAATCCATATCGCGTTACTAAAGACGGGTTTGATTGGGAGACTATAGAAGAGGATGACCCTTGGTCATATATTGGATACTGGGGAGATCATCAAATCATTTACTTGCAGAAATTTCTTGAAATTATTGAAAAGCACGTGCCAGGAAAACTGGCTTCATTGTTTAATCAAGATATTTTTGTCTATGCAAACGTACCTTATAAGATAAAAAGCTATACCGATATAATCAAGAATCCAAAAGATACCATTGATTTTGATTTTAGATTAGATGATATTATTAATGAGCGCCGCAAAGAACAAGGTATCGATGGGGCACTTTTAAGAAATGTTGAAGGAAATATTTACAATGTAAATTTTATAGAGAAAATACTGGCTACTCTCCTGGCCAAAGTATCTAACTTCATCCCGGAAGCAGGTATCTGGCTCAATACGCAACGTCCAGAATGGAACGATGCCAATAACGCATTAGTAGGTAATGGCGTTTCTATGGTTACCCTTTACTATTTGCGAAGATTTATTCGTTTTTTTGGAAATGTTATTGCCAGCAGTGACTTAAAAGAAATTGTTCTTTCAGAAGAATTAATTGCCTTTTATTCGGATATTACCCTAACGTTTAGCCATCATAAAAATCTTGTAAGTGGTAAAATTTCTGATAGTGACCGTAAAAAGATGGTTGACAAACTAGGCACTGCCGCCAGCAACTATAGAAGCAAGATTTATCAAAATAATTTTACCGGTAAAAGAAAGCCTTTGTCATTATCCAATATCAAGGACTTTACCACTACTCTACTCGCATTTATAGACCATTCTATAGATAGTAATAAGCGATCAGATAATCTATACCATGCCTACAACCTAATGACCGTAGAGAATAACGAAGAAATCTCTATTAGTTACCTATCCGAAATGCTAGAAGGACAAGTAAGCGTATTAAGCTCGGGTTATTTAAAGGCTTCGGAGAGTCTTGCTGTGTTGGATGCCATGAAAAATAGTGCTTTATTTAGACCAGACCAGTATAGCTATATCCTTTACCCTAACAAGGAATTACCTACATTTTTAGAAAAAAATCAGATTCCAGAAGAAGCTGTAAAAAACTCAACGCTATTCCAAAAATTACTTGAAGATAACAACAAGCAAATTATCCTCCAGGACAATACAAGAGTCTATCATTTTAATGGTAGTTTTAATAATGCTATGCGACTAGATGAAGCCCTTGAAGATTTAAAACAAACTTCATTTAAAGATCTCGTTGTTAAGGATCGTAAGCAAATATTAGACATCTACGAGGATGTTTTTAATCATAAAGCATTTACAGGAAGGTCAGGAACCTTCTTTGGTTACGAAGGACTTGGTTCCATTTATTGGCATATGGTTTCTAAACTCTTACTAGCAGTCCAAGAATGCTGTCTTAAAGCGATTGCAGACCAAGAATCTGAAGAAATAATCGGTAGACTACTCGAGCATTATTATGAGATAGAAGAAGGCATAGGTGTTCATAAATCACCTGAATTATATGGAGCTTTTCCTACAGACCCATATAGTCACACTCCCGGCGGAAAAGGTGCCCAGCAACCCGGTATGACCGGGCAAGTCAAGGAAGATATCTTAAGTAGATTTGGAGAATTAGGTGTCGTTGTAAAAGAAGGCATACTTCAATTTTCGCCGGATATGTTGCGGGCTTCAGAGTTTTTAGCTGAGCCTCAGAGTTTCAATTGTATTGACCTTGATGGCGAAGCGAAGTCTGTACAGCTTAACAATAATTCCCTAGGCTTTACCTATTGTCAAGTACCTATTATTTATAGTCAGGACAAAATGGCATCCATACAAGTACACTACCAAGATGGACGCACTAAGAATTTTGAAGGTAAAAAACTAGACAAAATAACCAGTACAGAGGTCTTTGGCCGTACTGGTGTTATTAATGAAATACACGTAAAAGTAGATAGTAACAATTTAAGATAAGTACGCTTTCGCGAAAGCATAAAAAGAAGTTTAAATACTAACATAAAAAAACAATAAGAGTATGTACAAAATACATCACATCGTTATTTTATCGGTTTGTATCTCACTCTTAATGTCGTGTCAAAAAAATAATACAAATGCTGTTGCTCAAAAACAACAGACAACAAAAAAAACAGTGACTGCGCAAGAACTATTAGGACACCCAGACTACCTTGCTATTTCCTATGGAGGATATCGCAAAACTTCTAGAGATATACAACCTACCATAGAGGAGTTAAAAGAAGACTTGCGTATCCTGCATGCCATGGATATTAGGATTTTAAGAACCTACAATGTACAGCTTGCACAGGCTTCCAATCTTCTCAAAGCGATTAAAGAACTTAAAGCAAAAGACACCCATTTTGAGATGTATGTTATGCTAGGAGCTTGGATTGATTGTCATAATGCCTGGACGGGTAATGAACCCGATCATTATAGAGAGAGTACTCAAAATAAAGAAGAAATAGCACGCGCGGTTGCCCTGGCACAGCAATATCCAGATATAGTAAAAATTATCGCCGTAGGTAATGAAGCTATGGTAAAGTGGGCAACTGCCTACTATGTGCAACCAGATATTATTCTGAAATGGGTATCCCATTTACAAGATCTCAAAAAATCTGGAGAACTAGATAAAGATTTATGGATTACTAGTTCGGATAATTTTGCCTCTTGGGGAGGCGGAGAAGACCAGTACCACGTTCCTGCTTTAAATGAATTAATAAAGGCGGTAGATTACCTTTCTGTTCATACCTACCCGATGCATGACACACATTACAACCCAGACTTTTGGGGAGTGTTTGGAAAAGAAAATGTTGGAGATTCTGTTTTTATGATTAATAGCGCTATGAAAAGAGCCCAACAGTATGCTATCCAACAGGTTGATAGTGTCAAAGGATATTTGAAACATATAGGTCTAGAAAAACCTATCCATATAGGTGAAACCGGCTGGGCAAGTGCCTCTAACGGGTTTTATGGCGTTAATGGTTCTAAGGCTACAGATGAGTATAAAGAAGCGCTTTACTATTCACATATGAGAGACTGGACTAAAAAAGAAGGAATATCCTGTTTTTACTTCGAGGCTTTTGACGAGCCTTGGAAAGATGCAAATAATCCCGGTGGTTCCGAAAATCATTTTGGTTTGTTTACCGTAGATGGGAAGGCAAAATTTGCGCTTTGGAATAAAGTAGATCAAGGTGTCTTTAGAGGATTGTCCAGAGGAGGAAACCCAATTATTAAGACGTATAATGGAGTAAAAGAAAACCTTATGAAAGCGGTAGCCATACCACCATCTAAAGGACGTATTCCTGTAAACTAAATCTTATGAAAACAAGTAAACTAGGAAGCCTTTTACTTCTTTTACTCGTGATACTATCTTGTAAAAAAGAAGAAAAAATGCAAGTAACTGTTTTTGAAACTTCGGCGGCTGGTCATCAGCTTACTGCAATAGACGCAAGCTCTATGGCAAAAAATCCTATTGCTATAGTTTTATCTCCAGAAAAAGAATTACAAACCATAACCGGTTTTGGAGGTGCTTTTACAGAATCTTCTGCCTATTTACTGAAAAAATTAAGCAAAAAAAATAGAGACACCATCCTTAAGGCATACTTTAGTAAAGAAGGTGCCAATTATTCGCTTAACAGAACACATATGAATTCCTGTGATTTCTCTTTAAGCAACTACTCCTATGCGCCCGTTGCAGATGATAAGGATCTAGAACACTTTACCATAAAAGAAGATATGGATGATCTTATCCCTATGATTAAAGATGCGATGGCCGTTTCTGAAGACGGCTTTAAACTCTTTGCCTCACCGTGGACAGCCTCGCCTTGGATGAAAGACAATAAGGAATATGTAGGTGGTAAACTACTGCCAGAATACTATGACACTTGGGCATTATTCTTTTCAAAATATGCAGATGCTTACGCACAAGAAGGCATAGACCTCTGGGGATTTACTTTTGAAAATGAGCCGTTAGGCAATGGAAATAATTGGGAGAGCATGCATTTTACGGCAGAAGAGTCTGTAAATTTTGTGGCTAACCATCTTGGACCTCAACTAGAAAAAGACGGCAATGGTCATCTTAAAATTTTAGGTTATGATCAGAACAGAGACCATTTAAAAGAATGGGTAGATGCTATGTATAGGGATGAAGCCTCTTCTAGGTATTTTGATGGCACTGCGATTCACTGGTATGCCAGCACCTTTAACTACTTTCCAGAAGAGCTGCAATATGCGCATCAAAAAGCACCTCACAAATACTTAATAGAAACCGAAGGTTGCATCGATTCTCAAGTTCCTGTATGGAAGGATGATGGGTGGTACTGGAAGAAAGAATCTACAGATTGGGGTTGGGATTGGGCTCCAGAAGAAGACAAGCATTTACATCCTAAATATGCTCCTGTAAATAGATACGCAAGAGACATCATAGGCTGCCTTAATAATTGGGTAGACGGCTGGGTAGATTGGAATATGGTGTTAGATACCCAAGGTGGTCCCAACTGGTTTAAAAACTGGTGTGTCGCTCCTGTAATCGTAGATCCAGATAAAGACGAAGTCTACTTTACACCACTCTATTATACGATGGCGCATTTTAGCAAATACATACGACCAGGCGCAAAGGTGATTAGCACTGCCAAACCCGGCAATGAAAAATTTATGGTTACAGCTGCAAAAAATCCTGATGGATCGATTGCTGTAGTTTTATTTAATGAAGAAAAAAGCGCTAAAGAGTATAGCCTTAGCCTAGCAGATCAGACTATTACTTTGCGTATAGACGCCCAAGCGATACAAACCGTAGTAATACAGAACTAATGTTACTAAAAACGAACAAGCAATACGAGTGTGGAGATAACGCTTTCGCGAAAGCGTGATTAGCCCAACTTAAATAACTAAATAAATAATATTATGTCATCACAAACTAAAAAAGTTCCTTTAGGTCAGAAAATCGCCTTTGGTTTTGGGATGCTGGCTAACCAGATGTTTCCAGCAGCCTTAGGAGTATTTATGATTGTTCTGGTGCAAGATTTAGGTTTTGCAGCCATATTATGGGGCGTTTTACAATTTGCACCCCGTATTTTTGATGCAATTTCTGATCCAATAATGGGCTACATTTCTGATAATACAAAATCCAAATGGGGCCGAAGAAGACAATATGTTTTTGTAGGTGGCCTTATTATGGGTATTGCCTATGTGGTGATGTGGCAATTGTTCGAAGAGAACGGTGTGCAGTTTAACTTTATCTACTTCTTATTATGTTCTCTTGTTTTCTATCTAGGGCTTACCATTTTTAGCGTGCCCTATGTGGCTATGGGCTATGAAATGAGTGATGACTTTAAAGAACGTACTAGTA
>CAZXMY010000133.1:0-6568 GCA_964641325.1 uncultured Flavobacteriaceae bacterium
GTACAATAAAGGTGATGCCTCTTTGCACGAACGTAATGCTTTTAGAGTTGTTGTAACGTATCCCTCTATCTTGACTGAAATCGAGATTCGTCATTTGATTTGCCTGTGCAGTCATTCCTACTAGAAATAAAACTACTAATGTTGCTAACTTTTTCATATTTAAAAGTATTAGGGTTATTACGTTACCGACTTTCGGTGTACGCTTATGCTTGTAAATACGCAAGCAGCGTGCCAAAAATGTAAAATACTTTAAATCAATATATTAAACGCTATTTTTGCTGTATTATAAATTGATGTTTTTATGTTTCGGGTACTTTAATCTATACGAAAGCCTTTTTTCTAAACTCGAATTTGTAGGGATATTAAGTGTCCAATTTAGCAATCCTGTTTCTTTATTGTAGACTGCATCTCCAGGATTAACCTCATCAACTTTGATATCTTTATTTTGTGATTTTGGAATCCGGTCTATCAGTTTAATAGAAATAGCAGAACTCTTATTGTTTTTTACTGTTAGCTCAAATACATTATCAACAATTTTTTGATTGCCAAGAAATGAGGTTGCTTTAAAGTTGTCAAGTTGCTCTCTTTTTACCACTACATTAGGGTCTACACCAAGAGAAATCGTAAGATCTTGTGTAGTTGCCAATGGGTCTAAATATGTTTTTCCGGAATAACTGCCTTCAAAATATATGTTTGCTTCGCCGGGCAACAAGTTATATTGTTCCCAATTATTAATCTTAGCTGTTAGGAATACATTTTCATTGAGTATTGGAGCAGCATAATATTCATAACTAGCGGGTACTACAAATTTGTCTATTTCTATTATCGTAACATCACCATCTGTTGCGATAGAGTAGGGATTAGCTATTTCAAATCGTGTAGTTGTTATAGCTTGTACTTTGTATTGACCTGTTGCCGTACCAGACTTGGTTGTAATTACAATAACTCCATTTTTTCCAGACGATCCATACAATGTTGCTGCTGCAAGTCCTTTTAGCACTTTTACATCTTTAATTTGATTAGGATCAAGGCCTAAAGATCTTGATGAGCTAGTATTGCCATAAAGAAGATTATTTGATTCACTATTATCAAAAGGTACACCATCTACAATATACAATGGCTCATTATTACCATTAATACTGCTATAACCTCTAATAACTACATTTTTCGCACTACCTGATACTCCAGAAGATTTACCGGTAAGAGCTTCAGAAATAGCGTATCCTGATGCTTTTTTCTCTCTTTTAAGTCCTTGAGCTGTAACTACAACTTCATCGAGAGCATTATTATCCTCCTCAAGAGTAATATTTATGTTAGAGGCGTGTACAGGAATTTGTTGGGTTTTATATCCTACATATGAAAAAGACAAACGTTCCCCTTCAGAAACTTCCAAGCTAAATCGACCATCAAAATCTGTTTGAACACCATTATTCGTGCCTTCTATTATCACAGAAGCGCCAGGTAATGGACCATTTTCATCGTAAACGGTACCCGTTACAAATTTTACATTGGGATTGTATTTGTATTTATAGGCTGAAGTAGCTCTTGTGGTATTTCTATACGAATGAGGATTAACAAAATTTAAAAACTTCGTATCAACATCCGGTTTATTGTTGTCAATATTAGGGTCACCTGTAGAAAGTACCAGATTCACATCATTCCAATCTACACCCGTTTTTTGATATATGTGACTCTTATAAAGTAAATCTAAAGGTGCATTTACAGTATTAGCACGCAAATCATACATAGGAAACCAACCAGCCTCTGAAACTACGTATGAAATTACCAAATCTAAATTTGCTACTTCACTACTATTAATTTTCATAGTAATGAGACCTTTTTGTGTTTCTTCACTCACATTATATTCCTGAAACTGCTTGTTTATATCGTTAATTTCTGATTGGAGTGTTTTCTTTTGAAGGTCTGCATCAATCAGAGCATTTCTTATTTCGGTGAGTCGATTTCTATAGTACTCAGCCATTACTTTTAGTTTTTCAACATCTATTTCTACAGTGTCTGAACCTAGTTTCTTATTCGAATTAAGCACTTCTTCCTCTGTCCTCAGACCGTCTATTTCGCTATTAATACGAGAAATTTTAAGATTTAGAGCGTCTCGTTCCTTCTTTAGAGCTTCAATTTTCTCAGGATGTTTAGGTTTGTTTAAATAGTCTAGTCCAAAGTTTATAGATAAAATAGAGGCATTTTGTAATCCAGATACCTGGATGCTATTTTCATCAATAAAAGGAGATAGGTTTTCTATTATTAGAGTTGTTGTTCCTGTATTTACATTTGCAGAGGCATTTCTAGTAATTTGAGCACCTGATAGATAAACAGTAACTTCTTGGATTGTACTAGTAACTGTAGTCTCGGGTTTGTCTGTATTCGCTTTCGCGAAAGCAAAATTGAAGATTAATAATGCGATAAATAAGTTGATTGGTTTCATAATACGTGTGTTTAGTTTGCTCCAAAATTAGGGGCAAACTAAACTGCTCAAAAGAGTCGATGAGGGAATGAAACGTATGAATTAGGGAACTGCCTATTCCAAAAATTTATCCTTCAATTCTGGTGTAGGAATCATACAAGTATCTTGTTTTCCAAACCATTTGTAGCGGTTTTGGGCTACATAATCATACACCCAATTCCGAAGAAAGGAAGGAAGTATTAGAAAAACACTGAGTAACGGCCATAAACCTTTGAGTTGTTGTGCAATTCGAAGAGCTGCAGCACTTTTAGTATATGCTGTATTATTTTTTATAAGTACGATAGAATCTACTTGGGTCGTATCTATGTCGTATTGATTTGTGAGCAATGTACCTGCTTTAGATTGTAAAGGAGTAAATACAAAACGATTTTGAGGATCTCGCTTAATCACAAAGTTAACAGCGCTATTGCAGAGATTGCAAACGCCGTCAAAAAGTATAATATGCTTGTTTTCTGGAATCATTTTTTCTTCGCCTCAACGAGTTCTAATTGCTCTACAGATACATTAGTCGTAAACATCCCATAGTTTACAATCGCTTTTCCTTTTTCTAACTCATCGATACTCCCTACAGCTTTTCCATCAAACATACGCACACGGTCCCCTACTTTAAGCACAGGTCTAGGTTTGGCTGGTTTTAAGGCTTCTTTCTTTTTTTCGGCTTTCTTTTTCTTACGAATGACCGCTACTTTTTGTTGTGCTTCTTGTTTAACTTTATTCTTTTCGGCCTTAAGGGCTTTGTTTTGTTTTGTGCTAAGTTTTTTGCGCTTACTATTTTCTACCTGCACAATCTTAAAAAGCTCTGCCATAAGCTCTCTCTTTTTCTTGGTGTTGTAAAACTTCTCACTGGCAGTATCTACTTTTTGCCCCAAATAGATAAGCCGCTGATTGCTATCATACAATTCTTGATAGCTCTCTAGTTTAGATTGAACTTTAGCATTAATTTCCTGCAGCTTTTTATCCTGTTCTAATGCTTTTTGTTCTTTATCCTTAAGATTAGAGGTTGTTTTTGCGAGTTTACTGCGTTCTTTTTGAAGATTGGCTATACTCTTATCAAAGCGTATTTTACCTCGTTCTACCTTCTTTTTAGAGCGATTAATAAGCGAGTAGGGGATGCCGTTTTTTTGTGCCACCTCAAAAGTAAAAGAGCTTCCAGCTTCTCCTAAGTGTAATTTAAACAAGGGCTCCAAGGTTCGGGCATCAAAAAGCATATTGGCATTTACTATCTCCTTGGTTTCATTCGCCATCATCTTGAGATTGGTATAATGCGTGGTAATAATTCCAAAACTCTCACGCTCGTGAAAAACTTCTAGAAAGGTCTCCGCCAGTGCGCCGCCTAACTCAGGATCAGAACCCGTTCCAAACTCATCAATCAAGAAAAGGGTGCGTTTGTCACACTTCTTGAGGAAATAGTTCATATTCTTAAGACGGTAACTGTACGTACTCAAATGATTTTCAATACTTTGATTATCACCTATGTCTGATAATATTTTATCAAACAAACACATCCTAGAATACTCGTGTACAGGAATGAGCAAACCACATTGTAGCATTACTTGGAGCAAGCCTACGGTTTTGAGTGTTATACTTTTACCACCAGCATTAGGTCCAGAAATCACGATAATCCGTTCATTCTCGTCTAGATGGATGTCTTGCGGAAAGGTTTTCGTCTTACTCTTTCTATTGCTTAGCAATAATAAAGGATGATAGGCATCCTTGAGCGTTATTTCTCTATCAGTAGTAATAGTTGGTAGAACCGCATTGAGTGTCTCGGCATATTTAGCTTTAGCCGAAATTACATCTATGGTACTTAGTAACTCCTGATACTCCTCAAAAAGCGGAATAAAAGGGCGTAATTGTTCCGTAAGTAATTTAAGTAACCGCTTTATTTCTTCATCTTCTTCAAAAAGGAGATTATTCAATTCTCTTTGGGCTTGTAAAGTCGCTTCAGGTTGTATGTATACTATACTTCCCGTTTTAGAACTTCCCATTATAGAACCTTTCACTTTGCGTCTATGCATTGCGGTAACGGCAAGCACACGCACATTATCTACAACAGATTCCCGTATTTCATCCAGATATCCATAACCATTATATTGCCCTAAGGCCGATGAAAAACTGGAGTTTATCTTTCCCTTAACCTGATTGATGCCCCGACGCAAAGCGCCTAATTGCGGCGAGGCATCATCACGAAGCTCACCATAACGGTCAAAAACAAGGTCTACAGCTTCGGTAATTTCCTTAGTAAAGGGTGTGTCTGCAACCGTTTTATGCAGAATTGGATAGCGTTCTTGAAATTTTTTAAAGAATTTTAAATGGATATTAACTGTCTCCGATATACTAGAGAGTTTTTTAAAACTTCCTTTTTCCAGCACACTATCTTCAATTCCCAAAAACTTAATTTCCCTATCTATACTGTCATAACCGTGATTAGGAATTACACTATCGTGCAGTTTTGAAGACACATATTCATTAGTCTGATGCAGTCCAAAAATCACAGCCTCTTCACTAGCATAGGGCAGTGTAGCCAGCGCTTTTTCCTTCCCTAAAGTTGTATTACAGCGCTCTGCCAGATGCTCGCAAACGGTATTAAATTCTAAGTCTTGAAGTGTCTTCTTATGAATTGCAATCATAGGTATGCGCTTACGCGAAATAGTACCCTACTTTATATCGCGTATGTCTCTTTTTCTTAATAGCTTTGAGATACAAAAATAGCGAATAAATGGACGTAAATATAACCGAAAGCTGGAAGAAAGAATTAAGCTCAGAGTTTGATAAATCCTACTTTAAATCCCTTATTTCTTTTCTAAAAACCGAATATCAGGAACATAGCTGTTATCCTGCGCAGGAGGCTATTTTTGCCGCTTTTGACTATTGCTCTTTTCAAGACACCAAAGTGGTGATTATAGGCCAAGACCCCTATCACGGTCCCGGACAGGCAAATGGTTTGTGTTTTTCGGTAGCAGATGGAATATCGCATCCACCTTCTTTAGTCAATATTTTCAAGGAGATAGAGGCAGATTTGGGTATTCCAGCACCTGTTTCTGGTAATTTGGAAAGATGGGCTTCGCAAGGTGTGTTGTTACTTAATGCGACATTAAGCGTTCGCGCGCACGAGGCAGGGTCTCACCAGAAGCAGGGTTGGGAACAGTTTACAGATGTTGTGATTGAAACGCTTTCGCGAAAGCGAGAAAACCTCATTTTCCTTCTTTGGGGAGGTTTTGCCAAAAAGAAAGGAAGAAAAATAGATAGTACAAAACATCATATTCTAACGTCAGGACATCCATCCCCTTTGAGTGCCAATAGAGGCTATTGGTTTGGGAATGGGCATTTTAGCGAGGTGAATGAATTTCTTGAAAAAATGGGAGAACTGTCCATTTTATGGTAATAAAATAAGTGTAATTTTTATCTACACTGAGCAAAAACCCAACAGTTTAAAGATTTATAAGGTTTTACAATAATTCAAACAGGAACCCATTAATTACGACTATTCCTTTATTATTCTTCGAAAACCAAGCTCATTATTTTTCTCAATTCTAACCAAATAAATACCATTTGATAATTGCGATAAATTAATAGAATTCCCAAATAATTTAATTATCTCTCTCCCTTGCATATCATAAAGAACTAAATCATAGAGTTCGTTATTACCTATGAATATTTCTCCATTAGTTGGATTTGGATAAATATTCAATTGTTGAATTGAATTTTCTTCTATACTTAAAGAGGAGTCAACAGTAATATCTACAGGGGCTACATTGGATACAGTCTCTAGATTATCTTGAATAGTGTATGTAAAAGAATCATTTAAATCACCTCCACCACCGAAAGTATAAGTTATTGTGCCATCATCATTATTGGAAATTGTACCATTAATCGGATTCTGAACTATTTCTATTGTAGATAAATCTATAGTCCCATCTACATCAAAATCATTTGCGCTAATGTCAATTATTCCAGTTAGTGATGTAACTAGAGTAAAATCATCATCAATTGCTATGGGAGCGTCGTTTATTGGATTAATTGTTATATTAACATTGGTAGTATTTGAAGTTGCCATATCAGTATCCGTTATATTATATATAAAGG
>CAZXMY010000134.1:0-6517 GCA_964641325.1 uncultured Flavobacteriaceae bacterium
CCTATAAGGAAAAGCGTAATTCCTGCAAGGAGCTTTTGAGTGGGTAAAAGAGTATCCGGAATTAGACAAACTAGGAGAACGACAAAAATCCAACTAAAAACATGAAAGATAAATACAAGATGTTCCATATAATTCACCTTCTTTTTTGAATATATAAGCCAGAAAAAAAGGGCAAATAAAGGAGCAAAAAAGAAAAGAAAAAAAGGAATCTTAGAAAGCATGTATTGGCCAAATTTTAATGGATTCTTTTCTACACGTTCTATAGCTTCGGTTTTATTATATATCCAGATGTTCATTTTGCTGGAGCTGTAGTCTAGACTATCTAGGGCTTGAGCGGTATCGTTTATTTCTGTCTCTTTTCTGAAACTAGTAAACACGTCTAGTTTTCTAAAAAAACGTTCTATTGCTATTAAGGTGTCCATATCTTTTTCTGGGAGGTAACCGCTGGGACGTCCAGTGAGCTTTTGTATAGAATCTTGCCTTAATTTCTCTCGATTACTTTCTATCGCTTCCTTTTGTATTTCATCTAAAGATTTTGAAATATTGACATTAATAGCGTTAGGTAAGCCCGTAAGTTTAGATCCAATAGAATCTTGAAAAATAGCCTCTATCTGTTCTTCTTCCACAGGCTCCCCAGAACCAAGGAAATTAGGGTTAGCTCCTTCTGTAACACCTCCTTTAAAAAAGGAAAGAGCGCCAATTAGGATAAAGTAAAATATAGAAGCACTTAAAAAAAAGCGAAAAGGGTTTGCATAATGAAAACGCTTGCCGTCTACATAATTTCGTGTAATGGTACCGGGTTTAAAGAGCAAGTCTTTTAAGGTATGCCAGAAACGAGAATCATAGGTAAAAACGCTTAGTACAAACTCACTCAAAAAATCTTTAAGAGTAAGTCTTTTTGTAGTGTTAATCTGTCCACAATAGGCGCAATAACGGTCTGTGAGGTCCAGAGGATGGCCGCAGTTCAGACAGCTTACGCCACGATATCGCATGGCCTTGCGACTACTAGACTTTATAGGTGTTTCTTTCACACCTTAAAGATATTGTTTTTGTCTTAATTTGTGATGTTGGTAGAGTTTGTATTTCCCACGCCTAATAATTGGTCAAAACGCCCTCCAGGTCTACGATAGTATACCAGTATTTGATAAGCATTTTCGGTTTCCCAATAATTGCCTCCTATGGCATTTTTATGATCTATCGTCCCATCTTCATTAACTAAAACGTATTTGTAGTTGTAAAAACCTTGTTTTAAAAGATACGGTAACTCATAGGTACGAGTATTTTCATTATAGCTAAGCTGCGTGCTTTTATTAATGTCGTAATTATTAAAATTGCCATAAATGTGCACCGATTTTTCTTGGATAAGTTTAGGGTAATCTAGAGAGAAATGTATCCACACATACTCCGCCTCTGTTCGGGTTACGCGCCCCTGTAAGGTCGTAAACACAAAGTTGCCGTTAATATCAGGATTAAAAGTGTAAGGTTGCTTAAAGCGTGCAGCGTTCGTATAGAGATAATTGTGATACAAATTCTTAAGTTCAATATACTCGATCATATTTGTGGCCGCGCGTACATCTTTATTTTCAAAATTAAAAAATTCATTTCCTCCCCAGAAAGCCGTCTCTTGGTCATACCTAAACTCAAGTTTGTTACCTAAAGTGTATTGCGGTTTGATACCCGTAATCGCATTTTTAAGATTATTGTTTTGAATGAGAACTGTGGTGAGCGTGCGATCAGGATTTACAATAAGTTGCGCGCCGCCGTCTACAAAAAAGCGCAAGACTTGCTTCGTATTTATATATCCCATATCCCGAGAACGAATCACCTGCGCACCTACCGAAAACTGGGGGCTAAAGACCATAAATTTACGCGAGAATACCACCTCTTCATTTTCATCAAAAATTGTGACAAGGTAATTGCCCGTTTTGGTAAGGGCTTGAACATTTTGGTTGGGAATCGTCAGTCTGTAGTTGGTGTATAATTGTAGGGTGGAAACAGAGTTTTCAAAATCAAGAATGCGCACATTATCCATACCGCGCAAATACTCAGATTTAACCAAGCGACTAGGTGTCCAATCTGCATTAAAATGCTCAATCGTATAAAAATAATCGTGTTCATCACCTATAATATCGTCAAAACTAAGTTCTAATTCTGTTCCAATACGTACTACAGGCAGTTGCCCAAAAGCAGTGTCTCCTATAAACTGGATGGACCTAATATAACCAGGTTCGGCAACTTCTTCGGCTACCTGCGCGTTAAGAGAGGCGATGCCTATGGTAGCAGTAAGTATTATCGTTTTTAAAAAAGTCATAAAGCAATGTTACAGGTCAAATATAATCAAAATTAATGCCGCGTTTTTAAGGCTGTGCTTTACGCTTTCGCGAAAGCGTATACTGCCAAATTCACATAAAAAAATAATCCAGGCACTAAGGAAAAATCTTAAACAAAATAATGACAAATTCCTTGGGCCTAGTTGAAAAACGCCATCAAATGGAGTTTATTGACAACTTTGTTGAAGCTCACTTATTTAGAACAGATATAAATAATAATTCTATCTTTTAGGGATATTAAAAAAAGCGCCGAAATACGTAAATTTGCACACCTTAAATTGATAAGGTTTTAGATAACAAAAATCTACTGACATATGTCAAAAGACATTAGAATCAAAAAGGGTCTTGATATACGATTAGTGGGCGAAGCAGAAAAGATTATTTCTGAAGGGCCACGATCAAGAACGATAACCATCAGACCTTCAGATTTTCATCTCGTTACCCCAAAAATGGTGGTAAAAGAAGGCGCCAAACTTCAGGCAGGAGATGAAATTTTCTTTTCAAAAACTCAAGAAGAAATTCGTTTTGTATCTCCTGTAGCAGGAACGCTTAAAGAAATTAAACGTGGTGCGCGTCGTGTCATTACAGATTTAGTGATTGAGGCCGATTACAAAGGAGGATCAAAAGATTTTGGAAAACTAGACGTCTCTTCGGCAAGTGGAGATGAAATAAAAGCAAAGTTCTTAAATTCAGGATTATGGCCTTTTATTAAGCAACGTCCATATGATGTTATAGCAAATCCTTCGCAAGCGCCCAAAGCAATTTTTGTATCGGGTAGACATACAGCACCGCTTTCTGCAGATTTAGATTTTACCCTTGCGGGAAAAGAAAATGAAATGCAAGCCGCGATAACCGCTTTAAGTAAATTATCAGAAGGCGGCGTGCATATTTCTGTAGGTTCTAACGCTTCGCCTCTTGCGGGTATGCAAAACGCAACTACCTACACCGTTTCTGGACCACATCCAGCGGGGAATGTAGGAACATTAATCAATAAAGTAAATCCAGTAAACAAAGGAGAAACCGTTTGGACAATCCAAGCACAAGATCTTGTTATCATAGGAGAATTACTACTTACAGGTCACTTTAACCCAGAGCGTGTTGTTGCGGTTTCTGGATCTGCGGTTAGAACCCCTAAGTATTACAAAACCATGATTGGCGCAGAGGTGTCTACTTTTGCCTATGATGCAGGAGTTGAGGGTGATAACAATCGCTTTATTTCTGGAGACGTTTTAACAGGAAAACAAATTACGCCAGAAGGAGCTCTTGGTTTTTATAATAATGCGTTTGTAGCTATTCCAGAAGGAGACGATTATGAGTTATTTGGATGGAATAAGCCTGTTTTTAACAAAATATCGCCATCCAGAGCATTGACCTTCTCTTGGATGCAACCTAAGAAAAAATATAATCTAGATACCAATACTAACGGAGAGCATAGAGCCTTTGTGGTAACTGGTAATTATGAAGAAGTGTTTCCATTAGATATGTTTCCCTTGCAAATGCTAAAGGCTTGTATGGTACAAGATCTAGATGAGATGGAAGCGTTAGGAATGTACGAAGTAGCACCAGAAGATTTTGCCTTAACAGAGTTTATTTGTGTGTCTAAACAGCCACATCAAGATATTATAAGAAAAGGGCTTGATGTAATGTATAAAGAAATTGGATAATTATTCATTTTGAATGAAATGAAAAATAATAGTCTATGGGATTAAAACAAAACTTACATAAGATTAAAATGAAGTATGAGGGCAAGAAAATGGCCCCTGCATTTAATGCCATACATACTTTTTTATATAGCCCTAATGAAACTACGCACAGCGGAAGCCACATACGTGCTGTAGATGATTTAAAGCGTACGATGAATACCGTGATTATGGCATTACTACCTTGCTTAATCTTCGGGATTTTTAATGCAGGCTATCAGCATTTTCTAGCGACTGGCGAAATTCAGGCAGCAGAGAGCTTCTTTTCAGCAAACTTCTGGAATATGGACAATTTTGCCAAAGGCGCGTGGAAAGTAATTCCACTTGTTTTAGTTTCTTATGGCATAGGACTTCTGGTAGAATTTATCTTTGCGGTAATAAAAGGGCACGAAGTAGAAGAAGGATACTTAGTAACAGGAATGTTAGTGCCACTTATTGTTCCTATTGATACACCACTATGGATGCTAGCCGTGGCTGTTGTTTTTGGAGTAGTTATAGGAAAAGAAGTTTTTGGAGGAACAGGAATGAATATCCTTAATCCAGCACTTACAATACGTGCATTCTTATTCTTTGCATATCCCACTTGGATGTCTGGAGATAAAGTATGGGTGACAGAAGCAGTAGAAAGAGCAGGTCAACCAGATGCGATTTCTGGAGAAACCATATTAGGTAGTCTAGCTCAAAATAAAGATTTCGGATACGAGGTGTCAGATATGTTTCTTGGGTTTATCCCAGGCTCCGTAGGAGAAACCTCTACAATACTAATTTTGCTAGGTGGATTGTTTTTGATCTTTTCAAAAATAGGAAGCTGGAGAATAATGTTATCTATGGCTTTAGGAGGTCTCGCAATGGGAGGTATCTTTAATGGTGTGGTAGATGCAGGATGGATAACAGAAAGTAGTAAATTTTATAGCTTAATGAACACGGAGTTCTGGCATCACCTAATAATAGGAGGGTTTGCGTTTGGAACCGTATTTATGGCGACAGATCCGGTTACAGCCTCACAAACTAATAAAGGAAAATGGATATATGGTTTCCTTGCAGGGTTTATCTCTGTAATGATACGTGTATTTAACCCAGCATATCCAGAAGGAGTGATGCTTGCGATTCTATTAATGAACGTATTTGCTCCTACGATAGATCATTATGTGGTACAAGGCAATGTAAAGAAAAGATTAAAACGTCTAAAAGTAAAAACAGCTTAATTATGGCAAATACAGACGGAAACGGATACACAATAGGCTTCGCGACAGTTATGGTACTTGTTGTAGGAGGACTTCTTGCGGCACTCGCTACAGGATTGAAGCCAGCAATTAAAGAAAACGAACGTTTTGAAAAGCAACAAAACATTCTTTACGCAATGGGCGTAAATGAGAATGGAGATGATGCGGGTTCGGTAAACGCTATACCTACAGATAGAGTAGAGGCAGAGTATACGAAGTACATTAAGGAAACATATATTATTCAAGGAGGCAAAATCGCTCAGAGTGATGAAGCCTTTACTGTAGATATGAAAAAGCAAAGCAAGCTTCCTAAATCAGAACGTAAGATGCCGTTATATGTAGGAGAACGTGACGGTAAGAAATTTTACGTCATTCCAATGTACGGAAAAGGACTGTGGGATGCTATCTGGGGCTATGTATCGCTAGATGATAAATTAGTGGTGCAAGGAGCTACTTTTGATCATAAGGGAGAAACTCCAGGTTTAGGAGCAAACATTAAGGAGCGTTATTTTATGGACGACTTTATTGGAGAGAACATTATGAACAAGGGCAAGTTTGCAGGAATCACTGTGGCCAAAGGAAATAATGATCCTAAGAACTTAACAAAAGACGATAATGAAGTAGATGCCTTGGCAGGAGCTACGATCACTGGAGATGGTGTGACGGCGATGATCAAGAGCACACTTAAATCATATATTCCTCATATTCAAAACTTGAAATAACTATGGGATTACTATCAAAAAAAGATCAGAAACTTATACTTGATCCGTTATCAGATGATAACCCGATTACAATTCAAGTATTAGGTATTTGTAGCGCACTTGCTATTACGGCACAACTCAAGGCATCTATTGTAATGTCTATATCGGTATTATTTGTTTTAGGAGTAGGGAATGTGGTGATTTCGCTTATGCGAAATATCATTCCGTCTAAAATTAGAATTATTGTGCAACTTATTGTTGTTGCAACACTGGTAATTATAGTAGATCAGGTGCTTAAAGCATATGCCTATGAGTTAAGTAAAGAACTTTCGGTATTTGTTGGGTTAATTATTACCAACTGTATTATTATGGGACGTTTTGAAGCCTTTGCTTTAGGTAATGGTCCATGGAAATCTTTTTTAGATGGTATTGGTAATGCTTTAGGGTATGGTGTAATACTGATAATAGTAGGTTTTTTTAGAGAACTTTTGGGTTCTGGTACTTTATTAGGCATTCCTGTATTAGGTGACCCGATTGAAAAAACAGGTTTATATGCTTTTGGT